>CAYMTX010000088.1:0-9997 GCA_964393475.1 uncultured Roseburia sp.
TCTAACTGCTATTATAGCTTACTTCACTGGAAAAATAAAGTATTTTTACAACTATTCATGTTCTACCCGTGCTATCTGAATATCCACTGCTTGCTGTAGATTTTTAATCTCTACTTCAATATGATCACCACCATATTCTCCATCCAACGTCCAAGGGATTTCCTGCTTAGCTGTAAACTTTACATATTTCGTTTTAAAAGAATATATCATATCCGTATCGTCTACTAAATTTACCAAAGATGCAATCATTTCATTCAGTTCCATCGGATTTTTCGGTTTTTTGATAAGCGTCACCTCAAAAATTCCGTCATCCAGCTCTACATCTTTCCCGGTCATACCTTTAAATCCACCTACGGATGTTGAATTAGTAATCATTCCATAGATAAACTCATCCTGAATACAGCAATTATTAAATTCTACTTGCATACGAAATGACGGTATCTCATGCAGACGCTTAATTCCTTCCAAAATATACGCTGCATGTCCAAGTACATTTTTCCATTCCTGACTCGTCTTATACGAAACCTCTGTAAAAAGCCCAAATGCTGCAACGTACACGAAGTTGTTTCCATTAAACCATCCTACATCACAAGGAAACGGCTCACCATTCACTGCCACATCTGCCGCCTTCTCCATCTCTTTCGGAATACTAAGAGAAGTTGCAAAATCATTGGTACTGCCAGCCGGAATATAACCCAGCGGAACTTTTTTCCCACAATTCATAAGTCCTGCTACTGTTTCATCCAACGTGCCATCTCCACCACTGCATACTACCAAATCATACTTGGCTGCTTCTTTTTCCACTTTCTCTCTGGCATCGTTAACACGTTGTGTCGGATAAATCGTCACCTCATAATCCGCCTTTGTCATAATATCTATGATTTCATACAAATGATTCCTTATCAATGCCTTTCCCGAAAATGGATTGAATACAAATAATAACTTTTTCATTTCTACTTCTAAGTTCCCTTTTCTCTGCTATTCGGCAGCAAAGAATGCCACTAAAGACGCAATAGCCTCTGCTTCATCCGGACCTTCCGCTTCAATTACGACTTCTGTTCCATTCATCAGTACCAGACTCATAACACCCATAATACTCTTTGCGTTAATGCGTTTCTCATCGATTATTAAATATATACTACTTGTAAACTGATTCGCATTCTGCACCAAAAGGGCAATTGGTCTTGCTTCTAATCCTGCCTCTAAACCTACTGTCACACTCTTTTTCATAACTTTCCTCTATTCTACTTATTCATTCGCTCTCGTTCTGCCTCTGCTATGGTGCTTATTTTGCGAAGTCTGTGATTTACACCGGATTTTCCAACCGGCGGATTTAAATAAGTACCCAGTTCCTTTAACGGTGCTTCCGGATATTCCAATCTTAATTCCGCGATTTCTCTTAAACCTTCCGGCAACGTTTCAAATCCCATGGTATCCCGGATATATATAATATCCTCTAACTGCTTCACTGCTGCATTTACCGTTTTACTAATGTTTGCAGTTTCACAATTCACTTTACGGTTTACCGAATTCCTCATTTCTTTCAGGATGCGCACATTCTCCAGATTCATAAGAGCAATGTGTGCCTCCATAACATTTAAAATATCTACAATCTGAGCGCCTTCTTTTAAATAGACCACAAAGTGCTTTTTACGTTCCACAATTTTGGCATCTACCTCAAAACTATTTATGATTTCCTGTAATTGCTTTGCCTGCTCCATGGTACGGCAGACAATTTCAAAATGATAGGATTTTTCAGGATCACTGATAGACCCCGCTGCTAAAAATGCGCCTCTTATGTATGCTCTCTTACAACATCCCTGTTGTATCAAAAGTCCATCTACCGTATCGCGCAAAATCGGTATTCCGGATTCATGGTCCCACATTTTTACTGCTTCATACATTTTCTGCATGGAACTGCCGTCGATGCTTTCTGTATCACACAGACGACGAAATAAAATGTATTTCTTCTCATCCGTCAGGGAATTGTCAGATTCCCATGCCATGATAGCAGCCATTTCCGCAATCTGACAATGTCTGCTTTTACCTATATGATTAAACAGTTCTTCTTTAACTTCACTTGAAAATGACATTTATTTTCCTCTTAATGCATCTTTTCCAATATCACGATGCTCAATTTTAAGTCCATATTCCGTCTTACCGGAGAGACGTTTATATAATTCATTCGCCAGTGTCACAGAGCGATGTTTTCCGCCTGTGCAGCCAATAGAAATGACCAGTTGATTCTTACCCTCCGCAATATAATTCGGAATTAAAAACTCTATCATATCATTCAGTTTATCTAAAAAGGTGTGCGCCTCTTTAAACTGCAAAACATAGTCCTGAATCTCCGTATCATTTCCTGTCTTAGAACGTAAGCCTTCCACATAATATGGATTTGGCAGAAAACGTACATCAAATACCAAATCAGAATCTACCGGTATCCCATACTTAAATCCAAACGACAACACTGTAATAAATAGATTCTTATAATCCTGATTTTTCAAGAATATTTTTTCAATCTCAACCTTTAACTCTCTGGTCAGAAGCTGGCTGGTATCCAAGATATAATCCGCACGCTGCTTTAAGAAAGCTAGTCGCTCACGTTCCAACGCAATACCTTTATCTACGCGCTCATTCGGTGCTAACGGATGACTTCTTCTGGTCTCTTTATAACGTTTTACAAGCACGCTGTCCTCTGAGTCCAAGAATAGAATTTCAAAATTCTCCCCTTTTGCCTCGATTCGAGCCAGCACTTCTCTCAGTTCGTCCAATGCCTGTCCGCTTCGTGCATCAATACCCAACGCAACTTTCTGTAATTCCGTATTCTGAAATTCAGAAAGTTCCACAAATTTTTCCAGCAAAGGAATCGGCAGATTGTCCACGCAGTAAAAACCGATATCTTCCATCATCTTAAGAGCAGTACTTTTACCTGCCCCCGACATTCCGGTTATAATCACGAATTTCATAAATTAAAATTCTCCTATCATTTTTACTTCCGGCTCCAGTCTCACTCCGAACTGCTCCTCTACCTTTGCCGAAACATCCTTCATCAACTGTAAAATATCTGCTGCTGTAGCATTATCCTTATTAATTACAAAACCACAGTGTTTTTCAGCAACCTGTGCACCGCCAACCTGATATCCTCTAAGTCCTGCATCCATAATCAGTTTACCCGCGAAATGTCCTTCCGGGCGTTTAAACGTACTTCCCGCACTTGGATACTCCAATGGTTGTTTTGTCACACGTTGTTCCCTAAGTTCTGCCATTTTATTCCGGATTTCATCCACACTGCCCCGTTGTAACTTCATAGTTACACTAAGAACTACATAATTCTTTTCCGGAATACAACTATGACGATAACCCAGTTCTAACTCTTCCACAGACAGCTTTTTTTGTTTGCCATCTTCATCCAATACAACTGCACTTATGATGACATCCTTCATTTCACCACCATAAGCACCTGCATTCATAACCACTGCACCACCCAAAGTACCCGGAATTCCGGCTGCAAATTCCAAGCCGGTAAGTCCGTTCGTTGCTGCAAAACCTGCAATCTGTCCCAGTGTGGCACCTGCTCCGGCTGTAATGACCTCTCCGTCACACTCAACCTTAGCTGCACGATTCGTCATAGCAATTACAATTCCCCGGATTCCTTTGTCTCCCACCAATAGATTGCTTCCATTACCAATAACATAGTATGGAAGATTATGTTTTTTACAAAGAGCAATCACATTCGGCAAGCTTTCTGTGTCAGGTGTAACCAGCACATCAGCCGGTCCACCTACACGAAAAGTTGTATGCAGTTTCATTGGCTCATTTTCTCGAATCAACGAGATATCTATATTTTCTTTTAACTCGTTTAAAAACTCGTTATACATATTATTTTTCCTTTAAGAATGCAACATAACCTCTATATGCTTCATATAAGTCAACTTTACTAATAATTTCCCACGGTGCATGCATATTAAGTACAGCTACACCACTATCGATAACATTCATACCATAGTTTGCAAGGATATATGCGATTGTGCCGCCGCCTCCCTGGTCTACTTTACCTAGTTCCGCTGTCTGATAAGCTACATCATTACGATCCATAATATCTCTTAACTGACCAACATACTCTGCATTTGCATCGTTAGAACCGCCTTTTCCTCTTGAACCTGTGTATTTATTAAACACAAGACCTCTTCCAAAATATGCAGTATTTGTCTTCGTCATAACAGACGGGAAATTCGGGTCAAATGCCGCAGATACATCTGAAGAAAGTACTTTTGAATTTCTCATCGCACGGCGTAATTTCAATTCGGAATACTCTCCCGCTAAATTCATGATTTCTGCCACAGTATCTTCAAAGAAACGCGACTGCATACCACTTGCACCAACACTTCCGATTTCTTCTTTATCAACTAATAAACAAACACTTGTGTACTCCGGGTCTTCAACTTCTGCAATAGCTTTATAAGATGGATATGCACACACTCTGTCATCATGTCCGTATCCCATAATCATGCTGCGGTCAAATCCGTAATCTCTCGCATCACCAGCCGGCACCACTTCAATTTCTGCTGAAAGGAAGTCTTCTTCTTCTATACCATATTCAGCAGTTAAAAGGTTCATAATATTTGCTTTTACCTTTTCTTTCGCTTTTTCTTTGTCTTCTTTGTCAGAGTCATCTAACGGAATACTGCCGATAAGCAAATCGAGGTTCTCTCCTTCAATTACTTTTGCAGCTTTTTTCTCCATCTGCTCTGCTGACAAATGAATTAGTAAATCTGTAATACCGAATACAGGGTCACCCGGCTTATCACCCACATTTACATTTACAACTGTACCATCTTTTTTCACGATTACACCATGAAGAGCAAGCGGAAGTGTTACCCACTGATACTTTTTAATACCGCCATAGTAGTGTGTATCCAGTAACGCAAAATCAGTGTTCTCAAATAATGGGTCCTGTTTTAAGTCCAAACGTGGTGAGTCCACATGTGCACCTAAGATACTCATTCCTTCTTCCAAACTCTTTTTACCGATTACAAATAACGCCAGACCTTTTCCCATGTTGTTCGCATAAACTTTATCACCGGCTTTTAAAGAACCACCATTTGCAATAATTGTATCAAGATTTACAAATCCTGCTTTTTCTGCCATTTCAATTGTTCCGGTTACACATTCACGCTCTGTCTTACATGCAGAAATGAATTGACGATAACCTTCTGCAAATGTCATAACCGCATCTCTTTTTTCTCCTACAGGGTATTTCTCCCATGCATTTTTTCTTTCCATAATCTCTTATTCTCCTATCTCTATACTCTATATTGAATAAGCTTTGCTTATTTCATCCACTTAGTCGTCTTCATGACTTCTGGTCATGTTCTCCTGCCAGCGACGGTATAACTCCTGCGCCGCATTGTAGCCCTGCTTCTTCTGACGATGATTAACGGCTGCTGTCTCACAGATAACTGCAAGGTTCCGCCCCGGTCGGATTGGAAGCGAATGACACGCTATCTTATTTCCCAGAATCTCTGTATACTCTTCTTCCATTCCAAGACGGTCATATTCTCTATCCTTTTTCCATTCTTCTAATTTAATGACTAAATCAATTTCCTGCTTTTCCTTAACACTTTCTACACCATACAAGTTCTTAACATCTATAATACCTATGCCTCTTAACTCTATGAAGTATCTCGTAATATCCGGCGACGTTCCGACCAAAGTATGTTCATTAATCTTACGGATTTCCACCACGTCATCCGTAACCAGACGATGTCCTCGTCGAAGCAATTCTAATGCAGCCTCGCTTTTACCGATGCCACTTTCTCCCATGATTAAAAGCCCTTCACCGTAAACATCTACTAACACACCATGAATGGAAATACAAGGTGCCAGCCACTCACCCAAGCAGTATATCAACTCTGCCATAAATTCTGACGTACTTCGACGGGTACCAAATACCGGTACATTGTTTTCTTCTGCCAAATGTAAAAATATATCATCCGGCTGCAAATCTCTGCAGAAAATGACACATGGTATATCATATGACATGAATTCCGAATAGATTTCACGTTTTCTGAACGCATCCAAGTGTTGCAAGTACGTATATTCTACATTACCAATTATCTGTACACGTGACTGTTCAAAATGTTCAAAGAAACCACTCAACTGCAACGCCGGACGGTTTACATCACTTACTGCAATACGCTTTCCCTTTAAATCTACATCCGGTAGAAAGTTATAAAGATCCAGAATCTCTACTATTTTTGATACTCCAACTCCATTTGTCATTCCACTCATATATGCACGCACCTTTCTCGGTTAGTAATTTAAATATAGCATATTTCCTTTTGTTCTTCAACTTACTGCACAACAAGGGTTTTCTAAGAATGAAAAAAATCATACACAGCCTGTGCCGCTTTTTCATTCATACTCTCGGTATCTATTAAGTCTTCTATGTCAGCCGCCTTAATAGCATCCAGCGACTGATATTTTTTCATTAAAGCTTTCCGTCTTGCAGGACCGATGCCCGGTATATCATCTAATACAGAATGCACCTGTTCTTTGCTTCTCAAAGAGCGGTGATATTCTATCGCAAAACGATGTGCTTCATCCTGAATCCTAGTGATGAGTTTAAAACCTTCACTATGGGTATCAATTGGTATCTCAATATTATTATAATATAATCCACGGGTCCTATGATTATCATCTTTTACCATACCACAGACCGGAATATCTAAGCCCAGTTCTTTTAAAACCTGCAGACAAATATTCACCTGTCCTTTTCCACCATCCATCATAATCAAATCCGGAAAACGCGAAAAGCTTCCATATTCCTCTGAAAAATCTTTTTCTCTCAGTTCTTGCTGTTCATTCATACCATGGGTAAAGCGTCGGGTCAGCACCTCATACATAGATGCATAATCATCCGGTCCTGTAATGGTGCGAAGTTTAAATTTACGATAATCGCTACGTTTTGGTTTTCCTTTTTCATAGACAACCATTGAACCTACGGTCTCAAAACCATTGATATTAGAGATATCGTAAGCTTCCATACGCACAATGTCCTTTCTGCCTAAAAGACTCTCGATTTCTTTTACCGCTCCAATGGTTCTGCCTTCTTCACGACGCATTTTTTCTTTGTCCTGATTCAATACTAATCTGGCATTTTTCTGCGCCAGCTCAACTAATTTTTCTTTCACACCTTTTTGTGGTACACGAATATATACCATTGAACCTACGGTCTCAAAACCATTGATATTAGAGATATCGTAAGCTTCCATACGCACAATGTCCTTTCTGCCTAAAAGACTCTCGATTTCTTTTACCGCTCCAATGGTTCTGCCTTCTTCACGACGCATTTTTTCTTTGTCCTGATTCAATACTAATCTGGCATTTTTCTGCGCCAGCTCAACTAATTTTTCTTTCACACCTTTTTGTGGTACACGAATATATACCTTGCCGCCCCGTCTCTCTGTCAGCCAATTCTCCAGCATTTCCTTCTCATCGACATCCTGCGGAAGAATCACTTCCCTCGGAATAAACGGCGTTCCGGAATAAAACTGCTTAATAAACGTAGTAATAATCTGTGTTCTGGTATCTTCCGTACCAATACACATATAAAAATGATCCCTTCCAATCAGCTTGCCTCCGCGGATAAAAAACACCTGCACTACTGCATCATTTTCATCTTTTGCTAATGCTACAATATCTTTATCTTCCCCATTTGTATGGGTGATTTTCTGCTTCTGGGCAATCTGCTTCACACTGCTTAGTAACTCACGGTATTCAATTGCTTTTTCAAATTCTAAATCTTCGGACGCCTGCTGCATCTTCTCTTCTAAGGACTTGATGATACCGGTGTAATCACCGTTCAGAAATTCTAATGCCGCATCTACTTTTTCTCTATACGCTTCCTTAGTAATATATGCCTGACACGGCGCATCACACTGGTGAATGTGATAATTTAAACAAGGGCGCTCTTTTCCCGTATCCTTTGGCAGATTGCGATTACAAGTACGAAGCTGGTAAAGTTTATTAATCATCTCTATCGTGTCTTTTACCGCTCCTGCACTGGTATATGGACCGAAATAACGGGACTTATCCTTTTTCTGTTGACGTGAAAAGAGGACCCTTGGAAAATCCTCTCCAAGAGTCACCCTAATATACGGATATGTTTTATCATCCCGAAGCATCGTGTTATACTTCGGACGATGCTCTTTTATTAAATTACATTCTAATACTAAAGCTTCCAATTCTGAGTCTGTGACGATATATTCAAAGCGGGCAATCTGTTTCACCATCTGTGCTTTTTTAATACCTTCATCATGACTCGGCTGAAAATACTGATGCACACGTTTGCGGAGGCTTAACGCCTTACCAATGTAAATAATCACATCCCGGCTATCGTGCATAATATAGACACCCGGCTGATCCGGAAGCTTTTTCAGTTCTTCTTGGATATGAAACATTCTTCTTCTCCGAAATCTTTTTATGCTTCCTGTGTCGACGCTTCTTCCTCTGTCGCAGTAGTTTCGTCCGTCACCGCCACATCATTCTTTGCCTGCTCCCGTGCCGGCAATTTGCCTTCAGCTTCTAATGCCTGCTCCATAAAGCTTTTCTTTCCGTTCTCTTCTTCCGGTTCCGGAATACCTTTAATCTCACGGAAGATACGCATAAACTCTTTACCTGTAATTGTTTCATGCTCATACAGGTACTCAGAAATCGTATCCAGACACTCACGATTGTCAATCAATAGCTGCATTGCCTCATCATAACAACGGTTAATCACTGCAAGCACTTCACGGTCCAAATCGGCACGAGTTGCACTGGCAACATTAAACGTTGCATGATTACTCAAATACTGGTTCTCTGTAGTAGCAAGACACATCATACCAAACTTCTCTGACATACCAAATCGTGCTATCATTGCGGTAGCAACGTTCGTCGCCTGTTCAATATCGTTTGCAGCGCCACTTGTAGCCGAATCAAATACTAACATTTCTGCTGCACGTCCTGCCATATACGTTCTAATCTTGGTAAGAAGTTCTTCCTTCGTCTGCAAATATTTCTCTTCTTCCGGTGTCTGTAAAGTATAGCCTAACGCACCCATTGTACGAGGTACGATAGTAATCTTCTGTACCGGTTCCGTGTCCTTAGACAATGCCGCCACAATCGCATGACCTACTTCATGGTAAGATACAATCTTACGCTCCTGCTCACTCATCACACGGTCTTTTTTCTCTTTTCCACCCACTGCAACTAACTCAAATGCCTCGAATAAATCCGCCTGATTTACATATTTCCGGCCTTTCTTAACTGCACAGATAGCAGCTTCATTTATCATGTTTGCAAGATCTGAACCAACCAAACCTGCTGTCGCTACTGCAAGTGCATCCAAATCTACTGTCTCATCCATCATAACATCCTTAGAATGCACTTTTAAGGTATCCAGACGACCCTTTAAATCCGGTTTGTCTACAATAATACGACGGTCGAAACGTCCCTGACGCAACAATGCCTTATCCAATACTTCCGGACAGTTGGTCGCAGCTAAAATAAAAATACCTTTTGAGGATGTGATTCCATCCATTTCAGAAAGCAGCTGATTCAAGGTAGACTCTCGTTCGTCGTTTCCGCCATAGCGTGTCTCACGGCTCTTACCAATAGCATCAATCTCATCAATAAAAATAATACATGGTGCCTGACGTTCTGCTTCTCTAAACAAATCACGTACTCTTGCCGCACCTACACCCACATACATCTCCACAAAGTCAGAACCTGCAAGTGAGAAAAACGGCACCCCTGCTTCTCCCGCAACTGCTTTTGCAAGTAACGTTTTTCCTGTTCCGGGAGGTCCTACCAAAAGTGCACCTTTTGGTAATTTTGCACCGATATCCTTGTATTTCAGTGGGTTATTCAAAAAATCCACCACTTCCTGAAGGGACTCTTTCGCTTCATCCTGACCTGCTACATCTTTGAATGTAATACCTGTACTATGTTC
>CAYMTX010000089.1:0-9974 GCA_964393475.1 uncultured Roseburia sp.
GTAACATAGAATGAACTTCTGTTAATGCACCTTCTGCTGTCTGTACTACAAATGCACAGGATGGTGTATCTGCAGTACAGACAGCAGAAGGTGCATTAACAGAAGTTCATTCTATGTTACAGCGTATGAACGAATTAGCAGTTCAGGCAAGTAACGGAACAAATAGTGAAGCTGACCGCGAAGCTATTCAGAACGAAATTGACCAGCTTGCAACAGAAATCGACCGTGTTGCTGAGACAACCAAATTCAATGAGACATACTTATTGAAAGGGGACGCTACAGGCGATACAAAGACAAATACAGTAGTAGCACATGATGCTGGTTTGGATGGAAAACTCAGCGATTCTGTAGATGGAAAGACAACCTTTACATTAAATAAAGCGTTAGAAGATGGAGATAAGGTTACAATTGCAGGTCAGGAGTATACAATTGGTGAAGGCAAGTCTGTAGATAATTACAAAGAACTGACTGCTACAGGAAATATTGTTCTGAAGGCAGGCGATTCTGTTACAGTTGGAACTACAACAAAGACATTGACAGATAATGTAAGTATTGTTGATGCACTTACATTAAAAACAGGAGCAGCTGCTGGTGATAAAATCACAACTGCCGATGGTGAAGTTTATACATATTATGCAGGTTCGGATAATAAGTGGAAGGATGCGAGCGGTGCAGATGCAACTGCTAAAATGGATGAAGTATTAACAACAGTCGGTAACAAGATTACACTTGCTGCAGGTGGCGAACATACAATTGTAGCGGCATTAGAGGTGGATGAGATTACTTCATTTGGACAGAATGATTTAAAGGCTTCTACTATTGCAACAGCTGGTAATCTTACCTTAGCAGCGGGTACATCTTCTGTAACATCAGGCGGTAAGACTGTATCGGTAGTGCAGGATGATTATGGTGCAGATACAATTGACAATATCAAAGATGGTATTATGGGTTCTGCTGCCGGTAAGAATGTTGTTATTAATAATATTCAGGGAAAGAGCAGAGATATCAATATGCCGACAACCGGTTATGAAATCGTTGAGAATTCTGAAGACGAAGATATCGAAGCAGGTAAGCTGACAAGAGAAAGCATCATCGCACTGATTCAGGAAGGCGATCAGGTAGAGTATACAGATAAAGGCGGTAATGCAAAGAAGGCTACAGCTGCCGGTGTTGAGCAGGCAAAAGAAGGTACCATTACTGCAGATGCTGCTTATAAACTGATGGCAGATGAGTTACAGAAAGCAAGCTCTATCGGAACGGATACAGGCAAGGAAGCAAAAGTATTGGATAAAGGCAATGGTGTATTTGAAATTACACAGGGTACCGTAGAGACAAAAGAAGCTCTTACATTCAGTTTACATGTTGGTGCAGATGCAGATACTACAAATAAGATTAGCATTGATATCGAATCAATGAGTGCTGCAGGTCTTGGTGTAAAGGGGATCAACGTAAAAGATGATACAGGTGTTTCAGCTACATATGCTATCGATGCTATCGCAGATGCAGTTGCGAAAGTTTCTGCTCAGCGTTCCGCACTCGGTGCTGTTCAGAACAGATTAGAGCATACAATCGCTAACTTAGATAATGTTGTTGAGAATACAACATCTGCTGAATCTCGTATCCGTGATACAGATATGGCAGAAGAGATGGTAGAATACTCTAAGAATAATATTCTTGCACAGGCAGGCCAGTCTATGCTTGCACAGGCTAACCAGTCTACACAGGGTGTTCTTTCCCTCTTACAGTAATGTAACCGGATAAACAGGAGAATCATGCTTGCATGAATTAGATTGTTTTGCAGGGCATGGCTGAATTGTTACTAATGTAGTAAGGTTTATAGTGATAATGTGAAATTAATAGTTAAAAAAGTGGTATGACATTTACAGGGAAGTAAGTGGAACCATAAGAAGGCACCGTCCGATGTGGACGGTGTCTTTTTGCTTTGCTTATTTTGGGTTGCGCATTTTTGTTCAAAGTATTATTGTATATATACAATCTGACGCGTCCGAATAAGCAGATTTAGATTATTCAAATGAGTATCATCTGAACAGTAAACTGATTCAAATTACAGACAGAAAGCCTGACACAGAGAGATGAGAAGCAGTATGCAGATTCTGTGCTGCAGGTTGCATTGAGTGAAAATAAAGAATTGTTTCATAGGATGAGAGGGGAGGATGCAGATATGTGTGAAGCACTGAGAGAATTAATGAAGGAAGACCTTGACGCAGCAAGGGCAAGCGGAAAAGAGCAGGCACGGAAGGAATTGATTATAAATAGCTTCAAAAATAACCGTACAGCAGAGGAAATAGCAGAATTTTTGAATATTCCATTGGAAGAAGTGAAAGTGGTGGAGGCATTGCTCAAAAATGAGTAATGTCAAGTTTAGTTAGCGCGCCATGGCGCGCTAAAGAGGGAAAAGAAATTATTAAGTTTTGTGAAGCAATCTGTATTCTTTCGGTGCAATACCTTTAAATTTATGGAAGGTTTTGGAAAAATACAAGCTGTTATCAAAACCAATAGAATTGGCAATAGCAGTTATAGAAAGATTGGAGTGTTCCAACAAATAACATGCCTGCCGCATGCGAAAGTCAGTCAGGAATTCTTTTGGGGATTGTCCAAGTACTGATTCAAAGGAACGGAACAGATGACTGCGGCTTAATCCTACGTAGTCGGCAATGTCTTCTACGGTTATATTATAGGAATAGTTTGCAGAGATATATTCAATACCTTTTTGCACATAAGAGGCAGACGAATTCTGTACCGTAGTTTTTGATGCTCCGTGCAAGAACATAGCAAGCATGGTATAAAGCCGACCGGTCATTTCTACGGCGTGCTCAAATTCATTTCCTCTTGCATCATATATATGTAGCAATTGGCGGTGAATCTCATCGCCATGAGCAGTTTGCTTAAGGACTGGTGTATCGATGGAAAAATCGGTAGCATTTAAAATCATGGAGGCATCACTACCTGTAAAACCGACCCATGCATATTCCCAAGGGTCTTTTTCGTCGGCGTAATAGAGAACCTCTGTATTTGGGTAGACAAGGAACGTATCACCGGTTTCCAGGGCATATGTTTTGTTATTTACTTTATAATATCCTTTTCCGGAAATGATGTAGTGAATCAAATAGTGGTCACGGATACCGGGACCCCACTGATAGAGAGGGGCGCAATTCTGAAAACCCACATTATATACAGAAAGAGATACGAGCTCTTTTTCCTCGACTTTATAAGAATTTTTGTATTGGTTCATAACATTCTCCATTCCGCAGACGCTTTGCGTTGCATGAAAAGCATTGTTAAAGATTTTGTGTTGCAAAGTTACAACGAAAAAGCTTTCGTGTTTATTATAAAATTTAAAATGCTAAGATGCAACATTTTTACATGTTTTCACACATTTTTTGTCTATACTTTTTTATACGGAAAAGCTATGATATTAATATAAAAATGATTCAAGAATTCAGGAGGAATGAAATCATGGCAATTTTAGTAACCGGTGGTGCGGGCTATATAGGAAGTCACACATGTGTGGAACTGTTAAATGCAGGGTATGAGGTAGTAGTTGTCGATAATTTAAGCAATGCATCCGAGAAGTCTTTGGAACGAGTAGAAGCATTGACAGGCAAAAAGGTTACATTTTATAAAGGTGATATTTTAGACAGAGAGATTTTGAATCATATTTTCGAAACAGAGAAGATTGACAGCTGTATTCATTTTGCAGGATTGAAAGCGGTTGGCGAGTCTGTTGCAAAACCATGGGAGTACTATAATAACAACGTAACAGGTACGTTGACATTGGTAGATGTAATGCGTGCACATGGTTGTAAAAACATCATTTTCTCATCATCGGCTACAGTATATGGTGACCCGGTACAGATTCCGATTACGGAAGAATGCCCGAAGGGACAATGTACGAATCCATATGGCTGGACGAAATCCATGTTAGAGCAGATGCTTATGGATATTCAGAAAGCAGATAACGAATGGAATGTGATTTTACTTCGTTATTTCAATCCGATTGGTGCACATAAGAGTGGTACAATGGGTGAAAATCCAAATGGTATCCCGAATAACTTAATGCCATATGTAACACAAGTTGCAGTTGGAAAGTTAAAGGAACTGGGTGTGTTTGGTAATGATTATGATACACATGATGGTACAGGTGTACGAGATTACATTCATGTTGTAGACCTTGCAGACGGTCATGTGAAAGCCTTGAAGAAAATCGAAGAAAAGGCTGGTTTGTGTATCTATAATCTCGGCACAGGACATGGATACAGTGTTTTGGATATTGTGAAGAATTTTGAGGAAGCGAATGGCCTTACTATTCCATACGCAATCAAACCTAGAAGAGCAGGTGACATTGCGACATGTTATTGTGACCCGACTAAAGCTGAGAAAGAGCTTGGCTGGAAGGCACAGTTTGGAATTCGTGAAATGTGCGAAGATGCTTGGAGATGGCAGAAGAACAATCCGAATGGGTATGAGGAATAATCGTAGGATATAATTGTAGGATATAAAAAGGGATATGTGCAGAGCATATCCCTTTTGAATTGTCTGAATTTTATGTAAAATTTAAAGAATAGAAAAACTTTAAAAAAATTCAAATTAATGCTTGCATTTTTGAAAAAGCATGATATACTAAATCAAGTAAGGCTCGTTGGTCAAGCGGTTAAGACGCCGCCCTCTCACGGCGGAATCAGGGGTTCGATTCCCCTACGAGCTGCTAACTGTTGAATTAATTAAACAGCCCAACCCTAAGGAGTGTTCGGAACGATATCGTTTCGGGCATTTTTTGTTTTAGAGGAAAAATGTTATATTACGAACTTTTAGCAGAAAATGAGGAGCATATGAGAAGAGTATTTCGGATAATATTAGTTTTTATTGTTTTTTCGGGAGTATTGGCAGGATGCAATGTATCTTCAGAAAAAATAGAAGAGTACAACACAGAAAAAGAACAGTATGCAATAAAAATTGATTCGATTGAGACGGAGAGAATCAGTCGAAGAGAAATCGGAATTTCGTGGTTGGATGACGGAAATCAGGTAGTAGAGGCATATGTCATTAAAAGGCGTGACGTAGAATCAGGACAAGGTGTTGGCTTATGGAATACAATAACAACTATTCCAAGGGATAATGCGCTTGCAAATGAGGAATGGTATTATGTAGATAAATTAGAAAGTGATCAACCACAACAATACGAATACCGGATTGACATAGAAATAAATGATATTCGGAATTTTGTGGCAGAAGAAGGATTGACTGCCTTTGGAAGTAATATTAAAATTTGTATTGATCCGGGACATTATAATATTTCAAAAGAAGTAGCAGAGGTCGATGAATATCATTATGTAGAAGGCAATTTTGTACTTGAGATTGCACTGGAATTACGGGAGATTCTGCATGAAAAATACGGCATTGATTCTTGCCTGACAAGAGATACAGACACTATTACATTGGGCGGTTATACGGATGAAGAACTGGATAGCGCACATATCAGTCTCCGTGGGGCTTATGCGGCAGAAGAAGATTGCGATTTGTTTGTATCTTTGCATACGAATTCCAATGCCGAGGATGCGAATGGGGACCCGACCTTTTTTCAATCAATTGCAATAAATAAACCAATCATCATCGTTAATCAAATCGCATGTACATCAGAGTCTGTTGTGAAGGCAGCAAATACAATAGGTTTGAATTTATCAGAAGTAAATTTTGAACTGGGACTATCGGTTTCAGATTTGTTTAATATTACACTTGTAGAAGATATTTCAGAATGGACACAAGAATTAAATGATGGGTCTGACTTGGGAACAGTAGTGTGTCGAACCGGAAAAAAAGGTGATTATTATGGTATTTTGCGCGGTGCAACAAGCGTTGGTGTACCGGGGATGATTATTGAACATGGACATCACAGTGTACAGGAAGTCCGCAAAGAAGCAGTTACAGGAGAACTTGCGCAGAGATGGGCAGAAGCGGATGCTGCAGGAATTGCGTCTGGATTTGGTTTTGAGTGATATTTTTTGAAAAAACATGGAAAAACCCTTGATTTTTCTGGGGTTTAGTGGTACAGTGATTATGTAAACACGTTGACTGGATTGAGAGAGAGCGAAAGCCCTCTCTCAATTCACGTTAATAGGAACTTTACAAAAACAATTGAATAAGGAGAAGAGGTGTAACATGTCAAAGAAAGAGATGTATGAAAAACGCACCGAGGAACTCATCACACCGATTCTGGAACGTTTTAATTTCGAATTAGTGGACGTTGAATGGGTCAAAGAAGGTGGCACATGGTATTTAAGATGCTATATTGACAAAGAAGGCGGTATCACATCTAACGACTGTGCAGATGTATCCAGAGAGATGAATGAGATTCTTGACAAAGAGGACTACGTAGAAGATTCTTATATCTTCGAGGTGAGTTCACCGGGTCTTGGAAGACCTTTGAAAAAAGAAAAGGACTATGTCCGCAGCATGGGAAAGGAATTAGAGATTCGTACCTACCGTGCAATTAATAAGCAGAAAGAATTTTACGGTATCTTAACCGCATATGATGAGAAGACCGTGACGATAGAGACAGAGGCAGGCGAAGCACTTGTTTTTGAAAAAGCGGATATCGCACTGATTCGTTTGGCATTTGATTTTTAAATCGCGTGAAAATAACCAATAGAAAATTAGGAGGATTATTAAAAATGGCAAAAAACAATGAGTTATTAGAAGCGTTAACAATATTAGAACAAGAGAAAAATATCAGCAAGGAAACTTTACTTTTGGCTATTCAGGATTCTCTTGTAACTGCATGTAAGAATCATTTTGGTTCGTCAGACAATGTAGAGGTTTTAATTGACCCTGATACTTGCGAATACAAAGTTTTTCAGAAGAAAAAAGTTGTTGAGACAGTAGAGAACCCGGTAGAAGAAATCAGCCTTGTTAATGCAAAGATGATTGACTCTAAGTACGCAGAAGGCGATATCGTGAATATTGAAGTTATTTCCAAAGATTTCGGACGTATTGCTACACAGAATGCGAAGAACGTTATTTTACAGAAAATCCGTGAAGAAGAACGTAAAGTATTATTTGACGAATATTACAGCAAAGAGAAAGATATTGTAACAGGTATCGTTCAGCGTTATGTTGGCAGAAATGTAAGTATTAATCTTGGTAAAGTTGATGCGATGCTGACAGAGAATGAACAGGTAAAGGGTGAAATCTTTAAACCGACAGAACGTATTAAATTATATATTTTAGAAGTAAAATCTACTTCAAAAGGACCAAAGATTTTAGTATCAAGAACACATCCGGAATTAGTAAAGCGCTTATTCGAATCAGAAGTTGCTGAAGTTCGTGAAGGAATCGTTGAGATTAAAGCGATTGCCCGTGAAGCCGGAAGCAGAACAAAGATTGCCGTTTGGTCAAACGAACCGGATGTTGACCCGGTAGGTGCGTGTGTTGGTATGAACGGAGCCAGAGTGAATGCAATCGTTAGCGAACTTCGTGGTGAGAAAATCGATATTATCACTTGGAATGAAAATCCGGCGATGTTAATTGAGAATGCATTAAGCCCGGCAAAAGTAATTTCCGTTATTGCTGACGCTGATGAGAAATCTGCAAAAGTTGTTGTTCCGGATTACCAGTTATCACTTGCAATCGGTAAAGAAGGACAGAATGCAAGACTTGCAGCACGTTTAACAGGCTTTAAGATTGATATTAAGAGTGAAACACAGGCCAGAGAATCAGGCGACTTCTTTGATTACGATGAAGAATACAATGATGAGTATTATGAAGAAGAGTATTATGATGATGAAGATGGCTATGTAGAAGAATAAGCAACGCCAGTTGCCAGAATAAGAAGATAGAGGCGAAATAAATGACCAATAAAAAAATACCGATGCGGCAGTGTATCGGCTGTGGTGAAATGAAGGCGAAAAAAGAAATGATTCGTGTGATTAAGACCACAGAAGGAGCGATTACATTAGATACCAATGGTCGTATGAACGGACGAGGTGCGTATATTTGCCCATCCGGCGAATGTTTGCAGAAGGCAATTAAGAGTAAGGGCTTAGAACGCTCCTTTAAGATGCCAATACCGAAAGAGGTTTATGATTTATTAGCAAAGGAGATGGGAGAACTTGAAACCAGATAAAGTATTATCTATGTTAGGGCTCGCTGCAAAAGCAGGTGCTATAGCAAGTGGCGAGTTTTCCACGGAAAAATCGGTCAAAGAAGGTAAAGCTTTTCTTGTCATTGTGGCAGAAGATGCATCTGATAACACAAAAAAGCATTTCCGTGATATGACTACTTTTTATGAAGTACCAATGTATGAGTATTCTAACAAAGAGATGTTAGGTCATGCAATCGGAAAAGAGTTTCGTGCATCATTGGCAGTGAACAGTGAGAATTTTGCAACAAACATTGAAGGCAAGATACAAGCGCAACAAACTGTTAAAACAGTTTGTGAAACAACTGAATAATGGAGGAGTCAAGATATATGGCAAAAATGAAAGTTCATGAACTTGCAAAAGAATTAGGAATTAACTCAAAGGATATAATAGAAACATTAACAAATACAGAATATGCAGTAAAGGCAGCACAGAGTAATGTGGAAGATGCGGCACAGGAAATCGTGCGCAAAAAGTTCCAAAAAACAGTCGCATCTGAACCAAAGGTTGAAGCAGCACCTGCTCCGGTCAAGGAAGAGCCAAAGGCGAAAGAAGAACCAAAAGCAAAAGAAGAGCCGGCAACTGCAGAAGATGCGCAAAAGCCAAAGAAAAAGAATATTACAGCAGTATTTAATGCACAGTATAGCAAACAGGGTGGAGGAAGACGTCAGGATGGAAGACGCCCTCAGGATGGCAAACGTCAGGATGGAAGACAGACACGTCCACAGAATGACAGAGCACAAGGGGAACACCCACAGCGTCCGCAGAATGACAAACCACAGGCTGCTGCACCGGTAAAATCTGTGTCCGGTCAGGATATGAGAAATTACTTCGACAGCTTAATCAATCCAAATGCAAAGAAGAAAGCCGCAGCACCTGAAAAGCAGGAAGCAGAGGTAAAAGCTGCAGAAGTGAAAACAGAAACATCTGTACAGCCAACCGAGCGAGTATTTAAAAAACCTGTCGAAAATGTGTATGCACAGATGGAACAGCAGAATCGTGAGCGTCGCCCGCAGAATGATAGACCACAAGGGGAACGTCCGCAACGTCCACAGGGTGATAGACCGGCGCGTCCGCAAGGTAATCGTCCACAGCGTCCACAGGGAGACAGACCGGCGCGGTCACAGGGTGAACGTCGTCCATATGGAGACAGACCACAGGGAGACAGACCATCACGTCCGCAAGGTGATCGTCCACAACGTCCGCAGGGAGACAGAACACAGGGACAGAATTTCAATAAAGATGGCGGTAACCGCAATGATAGAGGCGGTAATAACTTCCGTAAAGATGGTGGTAACAGATTTGACCGTGAAATGGATAAATTCAATAAAGAATCTGCATCTATGGGAGCGGAAGAATTGCGCGGTAAAGAAACCCGTGAAAGAAACCATGATAATAAAAAGAACAATAAGAAAAATGATTACGATGTTTTGGGCGGCAAGAAGCAGGAACGTTTTGTAAACTTAGAAAAGAACGGCGGCAAGAAGAAACCACAGCAGCCACAGCAACCAAAACAGGAAGAAGATACAATCAAGACACTTATTTTACCGGAAAAATTAACAATCAAAGAGTTAGCTGATAAGATGAAAATTCAGCCGGCAATGATTGTTAAGAAGTTGTTCTTAAAAGGAACAATGGTTACGGTAAATCAGGAAGTTGATTATGAACAGGCAGAAGAAATTGCATTAGAATTTAACTTTATCTGTGAGCAGGAAGAAAAAGTTGATGTTATTGCAGAATTATTAAAAGAAGAAGATGATGCAGAAGAAACACTGGTATCTCGTCCGCCGGTAGTGTGTGTAATGGGTCACGTTGACC
>CAYMTX010000090.1:0-9747 GCA_964393475.1 uncultured Roseburia sp.
GTCGTACATCATCCACTATCAGTATTTTCTTCATTTGGTATCCCTTTTAACATATAATTGCTATTTGTAAAATTACACAGAACAAACTTATTCCTGCGCATGCTCCGTACACTTTTTCGATTTTCCCCTTGGTTTTAAAAAAGCCAATGGTAGTAATTATAAAAATGCATACACCTAATACTAATGGAATCATTTTCATGAATTATTTTCCTTCATAAGTAATTACGGATGCCACATCATAATCAGCAAGCTTTGCTCTTCCGTTCAATCCTGCAAGCTCCATCAAAAATACAATTTTCACTACCTCACCGCCAAGCTGCTCGATTAATTTCGCTGCTGCTTCAATCGTTCCGCCTGTAGCGATAAGGTCATCAATAATAACCACTTTCTGCCCCGGTTTAATTGCATCTTTGTGAATTTCAATGCATGCTGTACCATACTCTAATTCATATTCAGCACTTACTGTTTCACATGGGAGTTTTCCCTTCTTACGAACAGGGATAAATGATTTTCCCAATTCATATGCAACAGGTACGCCAAAAATAAACCCTCTGGATTCTGCGCCCGCAACTACATCAAACTCTACACCATCTAACAATTTAATCATTTCATCGATGGATAATTTTAATCCGTCCGGATCCTGTAAAACACTTGTAACATCACGAAACATAATACCCGGTTCCGGAAAATCAGGAATGGTTCTAACATAATCTTCTACTTTTTTCATAGTGGTTGCCTCCAATACTCTTTATAAACTTGGTCTGACTTGTTTTGGTTTATATCCTTCTTTTTCCAAGGATTTCATAATTTGATTCTTATGCTCGGTTCCAAAACATTCTAATGTAATGCGTAATTCAACTGCCGAATTACGATTTGTTGAGATAAACTGATTATGATCCAATTTTATAACATTCCCCTGCGCATTCGCAATGGTCTGTGCTACTTTGGATAACTCGCCCGGTTTATCCGGTAACAAAACAGAAACAGTAAAAATACGGTCTCTAAAAATTAATCCCTGCTGCACTACCGATGACATCGTAATAACATCCATATTACCGCCGCTTAAAATAGAAACTACACGCTTATCCGTAATATCTAAATGCTTTAACGCTGCAACCGTAAGCAATCCGGAATTTTCTACTACCATCTTATGATTTTCTACCATGTCTAAAAATGATACAACCAATTCATCATCTTCTACTGTTATTATATCATCTAAATGTTCTTGAATATACGGAAAAATTAAACTTCCCGGTGTTTTTACCGCAGTACCATCAGCGATTGTATTTACAAGTGGTAACGTAGCCACTTTTCCGGATGCAATAGATGCCTGCATACAGTTTGCTCCGGCAGGTTCTACGCCAATTACTTTAATCTTTGGATTCAACAGCTTCGCCAAAGTTGCAACACCTGCTGCTAATCCGCCGCCACCGATTGGAACTAAAATATATTCTACTAATGGAAGTTCTTTGAAAATCTCCATTGCAATTGTTCCCTGCCCTGTAGCAACTGCCAAATCATCAAATGGATGAATAAAAGTATAGCCTTCTTTATCAGCCAACTCATAGGCTTTCTGACATGCTTCATCATATACATCACCGTATAATACAACTTCTGCACCATACTCTTTTGTACGATTTACTTTAATAAGCGGTGTAGTAGTTGGCATAACGATGACCGCCTTACAGCCGTAACATTTTGCGGCGTATGCAACTCCCTGTGCATGGTTGCCGGCAGATGCTGTAATTAATCCGCGTTTTCTTTCATCTTCGGTTAATGTGCTGATTTTGTAATATGCTCCTCGCACCTTATAAGCACCTGTAAACTGCATGTTTTCCGGCTTTAGAAATACCTTATTTCCGGTCTGTCTGCTCAAATAATCACTATATACCAATTTGGTTTCCAGTGTAACTTTTTTTACTATCTCTGCAGCCTCTTCAAACTTGTCTAATGTCAACATTTCATCCTCCAACTACGCCTCTTTTTTTACATCAAAAAGCGCATTCACAAACTCTTCCGAGTCAAATTTTTGCAAATCATCAATCGCTTCCCCGACACCGATGTATTTTACCGGAATACCAAGTTCTGACTGGATTGCTACCGCAATACCTCCCTTGGCAGTTCCGTCCATCTTCGTTAAGATAATACCTGTGATATCCGCAATTTCAGAAAACTGTCTCGCCTGCTCCAACGCATTCTGACCGGTAGTAGCATCCAATACTACTAAAGTCTCCCTAAATGCATCCGCATACTCTTTTTCTAAAATCTTATTAATCTTACGCAGTTCTTCCATTAAATTCTTCTTATTGTGAAGTCTTCCCGCCGTATCGCATAAAAGTATATCCGCATTACGTGCCTTAGCTGCTGCTACTGCATCATAGACAACTGCCCCCGGATCAGAGCCTTCCTGACCGCCAATCATATCTACTCCGGCACGGTTTGCCCACTCTAAAAGCTGATTACCTGCTGCTGCCCGGAAAGTATCTGCCGCTGCAAGAATTACTTTCTTCCCCTGGTCTTTCATCTTGAATGCCATTTTACCAACAGAAGTGGTTTTTCCTACACCGTTAACACCAATCATTAACACAACTGATTTTTCTTCTTCAAAACGATATGCCGTCTCGCCCACTTCCATTTGCTCTTTGATACTGCTAATCAATAGTTCCTTACACTCTGCCGGTTCTTTGATATGGTTTTCTTTTACTTTTTTCTTTAGATTTTCAATAATTGCTTCTGTGGTGCGCACACCAATATCACCCATGATAAGGATTTCTTCGATTTCCTCATAAAAGTCATCATCAATTGCTGAAAATCCACTAAATACAGCATCAATTCCCGCTACGATATTCGCTCTTGTCTTGCTAAGTCCTTCTACTAAGCGTCCCCAAAAGCCTTTCTTTTCTTCACTCACTATTTCAAGTCTCCTTCAACTAAATTTACAGAAACTAATGTTGATACGCCCTTCTCCTGCATGGTAATACCATAGAGACGGTCTGCAGCTGCCATCGTACCACGTCTGTGGGTGATTACGATGAACTGTGTACTCTTTGTCAGTTTATGTAAATATTTCGCAAAACGTCCTACGTTAGAATCATCCAGTGCCGCTTCAATCTCATCTAATAGACAGAATGGAGATGGTTTTAAATTCTGAATTGCAAAGAGAAGACATATCGCAGTTAATGACTTCTCACCACCGGACATCTGCATCATATTCTGTAATTTCTTTCCGGGCGGTTGCGCATTGATACGGATACCGCACTCTAAGATATCTTCATCTTCTACCAATTCCAATGTACCCTTACCACCACCGAAAAGTTCTTTGAATACGCTGTCGAATTCACGCTGGATTTCTACAAACTTCTCCATGAACTGTTTTCGCATACCTGCATCCAAATCTTCAATAATGCCCATTAAGGTCTGCTCTGCTTCTACTAAATCATCGTGCTGGGTCTTTAAGAAAGTATATCGCTCTGACACTTCTTTGTAATCCTCAATTGCATTTACATTCACATCGCCCAGTTTACGAATATCATCTTTGATACCTGCAATAAGTCTCTTTAACTCTGCTAAGTCTTCGTATTCTTCATCTTTTAATGCAAGAGCAGCATGTGGCGTCAATTCATATTCCTCCCACATGTAATTCGTTTGGTTCTCATTGGTTTCTTCTAATTTTTCTCTTTGACTATTCAACCTGAAAATTTCTTTATCCAAGTTGGAAATCTGCTTTGATATATCTTCCTGTTTTTGGAAGAAACCTTTATAAATCGCAGACATTTCTTCTTTCTTAGCCAAATTTTCTTTTAATGCAGCATCCTGTTGTGAATAATTCTCATCAGAAGCGATAATTGTCTGCTTAATCGCCTCGATATCCTGACGTTTCTTCTCTGCATCGACTTTGGCATCCAACGCCTCTGACATTACTTTATCACGTTCCTGCTCATATTTCAAAATTTCTGTATTAATTCGGTTCATATTTTCTAATACGAACTCTGCTTTCTGACGAATACCGGCTTCTTCCATCTGCACATCAGCCACTGCCTGCACTGCCGGTCCTTCCTTTGCAGAAATTTCCTCCAATATATGAGCCAGTTTTTCACTTTCCTGCTGGATTTGGTTTTCTCTGGCGCTTGCCTGTTCGATTTCTTCTACAATACGTTGCTTATTCTCTGCAATTTCACGAAGCTGTTTTTCAATCTCATTACTTTCAAGCATAAGGCCTGCAAATACAGATTCACTTTCCGTCTTCTGCTGAGTCGCACGATCCACATTCAGTTTTGCAGTGTTCTGCAAGATAAACTGTTCCTGAAGTTCGGCTTTATTCGCCTCAATATCATCTTTTAAGAGTTCTCTTGCCGTCTTAATCTCTTCTAAGCGATTCTTGTGCCCCGCAATTTTTGCTTCCAGTTCTTCTACCCGCTTCTCTAACTCTTCAATTTCGCGGTTTCTTGCCAAAAGACCATTGGTATTTTTAAACGCACCACCTGTCATAGAACCGCCGGGGCTTAAATATTCCCCTTCCAACGTAACAATATGAAGCGAATAATGATTCTTCTTCGCCAAAGCAATCGCATAATCAATATGTTCTGTTACAATGACACGCCCTAACAGATACGCTGCCACACCATCGTATTTCTTATCACACTTAATCAGAGTATTTGCCAAACCGATAACCCCCGGTTCTTTCAATGCATCCTGATTTTTAAAATTACCCTTGCCATCTACACTGGTCAACGGAAGAAATGTCGCTCTACCGAGACGATTTTCTTTTAAGAATGTAATCATCTTCTTAGCCGTATCTTCGTCTTCCGTGATGATATTTTGAATATTACCGCCTAACGCAGTCTCTATGGCAGTCTCATACTTCTTCTCTACCTGAATCAAGTCAGAAACAACCCCTAACAATCCCTTATTTGAGTTTTTCTGCTCCATTACTTTACGAATACTGTTACCATATCCGTCATAACGCTCTGCAATGTTCTTTAAGGATTCCAGTTTAGACTGTGCTTTATGATATCTGGTTACGTTCTCTTCCAGCTCCCGATTCGTATCCGCAGATTTCTTCTGCCAATTACGATTCTGTTCCTCCATCTCGGTTGCCGCAGTTTTTAAACCTGCAATTTTCGCATTAACCTGATCTAATTCCTTCTTATAATCCATTAATACAGAATCCAAATCCGCTTCTTCTGATTTTCTGGATAAAAGTCTCTGATTCAATTGGGCTTTACGGATATTCACCTGCTCGGCCATAGTATCAAAGCGTTGCTGCTTTGCTTTCGTTGATGCTTTATTATTCAACAATTCAATAATTTCGCTCTTACCACGCTCAATACCTTCTGTACAACGTGCGATTTCACTCTGGACAGACTCTAATACCGCCTTTGCCTCCCTGCGTTTTCCTTCCAGTTCTGCCATCTGGGCATCTAACGCAAACTTCTCTGCTTCATACTCTGCTTTAAATGCAAAACGTTCTTCCTTCTCTTTATCCAAAGAATCTAAACGGCTCCGCATCAATTCATCTGTATTCTCTGCGGAATGAATCTGCTCGTTTAAAAGATTAATCTGGTTTTCCAGATTTCCTTTCACAAGTATGGACTGGTTCATATTCTCACGAATAGAATTGATACGCGCATCTATATCTGCGATATCCTGCTCCATTTTCTCATACTCATACTTAATGCTCTCGTAAGTTTCATTCGCCTCTTTGTATTCACTGTTTGCGACTTCAAACTTTTCTGTTACAGACTTAAGTTCCGTCTCAATACGCTCCATTTCTAATAAGAACATATTCACGTCATAAGTCTTTAATTCTTCCTTTTTCTTTAAATATATTTTAGCTTTTTCTGCCTGCTTTTCAAGTGGACCTACCTGACGTTCCAATTCAGATAAAATATCATTTACACGAACCAGATTTTCGCGCTCATTATCTAATTTTTTCTGCGCGGTAGCCTTTCTCTTTTTAAATTTAACGATACCTGCCGCCTCATCAAATAATTCACGACGTTCTTCCGGTTTACCGCTCAAAATACGTTCAATCTGCCCCTGTCCGATGATAGAGTAACCTTCTTTACCGATACCGGTATCATAAAAAAGCTCTGTAACATCTTTTAAACGGCATGGGCTGCCGTTGATTAAATATTCACTTTCTCCGGAACGATATACTCGTCTGACAACTGTTACTTCCTCAAAATCAATCGCCAACTCATGGTCAGAGTTATCCATTACAAGTGCCACATATGCATAGCTTAATGGTTTTCGATTCTCCGTACCGGCAAAAATAACATCCTGCATACTTGCACCACGCAACTGCTTCGCACTCTGTTCACCCAAAACCCATCGAACCGCATCAGCAACGTTACTTTTACCACTACCGTTTGGTCCTACGATACCTGTAATACCATTATGAAAATCAAATACAATTTTATTTGCAAATGACTTAAATCCCTGCACCTCTATACTTTTAAGATACATTTCTTTTCCTCAAACTTTCTATGTAAACACAGAATTGGATTCTGCATTATAATTTGCTTCGCAAGGCAGAATCCAACTTCTGAATCACTTGCTTACTCTCCCGGACAACCAGTGTCCGCGAGCTAATCCGTTACTGCTTTGGACGAAGTTTCAGCAATGCTTCGTAAGCAGCTTCCTGTTCTGCCGCTTTTTTAGTATGTCCGGTTCCATGTCCTACCACCCTTTCACCAATCATCGCTTCTACTTTAAAACTCTTATCATGGTCCGGGCCGTCTTCTCCTATCAGCACATAATGCAGTTCTTCTTTGTAATTACCTTGTACCAGTTCCTGTAAAATAGTCTTGCTGTCATGAAAAAGTTTCTTATGCTCAATGTCCACCAAAATAAAACGATGAATAAACTCTCGGGCAGCTTCAAATCCTCCATCCAGATAAATAGCACCAATAACTGCTTCCAGCGCATCAGAAAGAATTGACTTACGATTTCTTCCGCCAGTCAAATTTTCCCCTTTTCCTAAATACAAATATTTTCCCAATTCTATTTCTTTGGTACAAAGCGCTAACGTCGGTTCACAGACAATACTTGCACGAAACTTTGTCATCTCACCTTCCGGCATCTTTGGATAATTTTTAAATAAATATTCACTGGATACTAATTCCAGTACGGCATCCCCCAAAAATTCCAAACGTTCATTATCGGATTGCTTCTTCAAATGCTTCTCGTTGGCATAGGAACTATGAGTCAACGCCTGACGTAACCGCTCCGGTTGTTTGAACTGATAGCCGATTACTTTTTCCAATTCATGTATTTTTAACATATGATTTCTCCACGCATGATAAAACAGGGCTTTTTATTTCATACCAAGCTTACGACTGCCATGAAATAAAAAGCCCTTGTAACTACAAGGGCCTTATAAGTTACTGCTCACTTCGCTCCAATAACATTTGCTTCTGCTTATGAGTTTAAAGCTTTCTTAATCTGTTCTACCGCATCTGCAACTGTAACAATATTCTCAGCTTCTTCATTTGCGATTTCAATATCAAATTCTTCTTCTAATCCCATGATAATCTGAAAAATATCTAAAGAATCTGCACCAAGATCATCTACAAATGTTGTGTCCATTGAGATTTCCTCTTCATCTACATTTAATACCTCTGCAATAATTTTTTTAAGTTTTTCGAATTCCATAACTATTTTCCTTCCTGTTCCTCTGAACCTAAAATATTTTGTTTGATTTTGCCATTAATATCTTGCTCTTTGAAAGTAACACACTGATAAATCGCATTCTTCATCTCAAGTGCTTTTGCACTTCCGTGTGTCTTTACAACCAGGCCATTCAAGCCCAGTAATGGTGCACCGCCATACTGCGTGCCATCGAATTCCTTTAAGGTCTTTTTCAAAGCCGGTAATGCCAATGCAGCACCAATTTTGCTTACAAGTGTACTCATTAAGCCCTTTTTTACAATACCAATCAAAGTTGAGCTTAGGCCTTCAAATAACTTCAAGATAACATTACCCACAAAAGCCTCGCAAACGATTACATCTGCTGCTCCTTTCGGAATATCTCTTGCTTCAATACTTCCTACGAAGTTAATATCTGTACACTCTTTCAATAAAGGCATCGTCTCCTTTACGAGTGCATTACCCTTTTCTTCTTCTGCTCCGATATTTACAATCGCAACCTTCGGATTCTTAATTCCGACTACGTGTTCCATATAAATGGAACCCATTCTCGCAAACTGCACCAAATGAGATGCTCTGGCATCCACATTCGCACCACAGTCTACTAATAAAGAAACACCCTTTTCTGTCGGAATAAGCGGAGCAAGTGGCGGACGGTCAATACCCCTAATACGTCCAACGATGAGCTGACCTCCTACTAAAATAGCACCCGAACTTCCCGCCGAAACAAATGCGTCTGCTTCTTTATTCTTTACCAAATTCATACCTACTACCATAGAAGACTGTTTCTTTCTACGTATGGCATTCACAGGCGGCTCTGCAGTCTCAATTACCTCTTCTGCATGCACTACCTCAATCTGTTCCTTCGGATAGTCGTATTTCTTCAGCTCTGCTTCCACAACATCCTGCTGCCCTACAAGCAACACTTTAATATCTTTCCGACCGGAAACTGCATCTACTGCCGCCTTAACAGGCTCAACCGGCGCGTAATCTCCACCCATGGCGTCCATTACGACTTTAATCATTTCCTGTTGCATAACTATCTCCATTTCTAACTGTTCATTTCATTCACAGCTACTGCAAAAAAATCAGTAATAATCATTTGCAATAAAAATATACTATATCTCTTTCTATAAATCAACACATAAAACTTTTGTTTAATTATAGAAGCTACGATTACGTTCTTCTTCTAATGCCAAATCTTCCGGTGACATGTATTTTTTGAACACATGCTCAATTGCAATATTTTTTAACAAGTTATACAAAACCGGCATCACGATTGCAATCGGCATAAACAGATAGATACCAACCCACATTGCAATAAACAAAACGGTCAAGATAATCGTCCAGTGCACATTACTAATTGCAATAAAGACTGTATTTTTCAATATGTTCTTTGTCGTATTTTCAAAACGTGCGATGTATGGAAAAACATAAAATCCCCACATAGTAACAATTACTGCAAACACAAAGAATACGATATATAATTTTCCTACTTGGGCACCCGCTTCTCCATACTGGTACATTACATAACAATCAAATCCCAATAAAGCATAAAGTACCATAAAAATCAGCCATATAACAGTTGATTGTTTAAAGTTCGCCTTAAAAGCCGAAAAAAACTCTGAAGATGCATATCCTCTGTCATTCTTTATCGTTTTATTCACTGTATAATAGAGTGCTGTATTCGCTGCTCCAATTGTAAATACCGGAATACAACACATAAACCAAAGCAAACTCAACCACACGCAATCAATAATTTTCGATACACCTCTAAAAAATTTATTGTCTAAATTAAAAATCTGATCCATTACTTTCTTTTGTCCTTCCCAAAATATCTGCAAAGATTATCATACTATAAAGTTTTAGGTGTGGCAATTAAATTTTTATAAAAAAACAAGGGTTTGACATTTCATCAAACCCTTGATTTCATTTCATTACTTTTAATTAGTCCTGAGCGATAATCTCTTTTTTGTTATAAGATCCGCAGTTCTTGCAAACTCTGTGTGGCATCATTAATTCTCCACATTTGCTACATTTTACTAAAGCCGGAGCAGTCATTTTCCAGTTTGCTCTTCTTTTATCTCTTCTTCCTTT
>CAYMTX010000091.1:0-9673 GCA_964393475.1 uncultured Roseburia sp.
ACAATAAATACCGGCTGACAAAAGAAGCAACACAAACCATCCTGTTACCGGAATGGTAAGTGGTTCATAGAACATGCGCTCTATCATAAATAACACAACATAATAGTAAAACGGCAACGCGAACATCGTATTCTTCTGACCGATTTCGTCAATAATGATTGCACTGACAACCATAACCGGAATAGAACACACAAAAAATACTGCCATAGCAAGCATTTCTGTACTTCCGCTTAAAAACCACAATAACATCTCATGTATCGTCAGCGTCCAATCGCCCATAACCGACAAATCGCCATCCTGTCCTGCTGCAATAAAAAGCGTTGCAATAACTGCCGCCGCCAAAACTGCAACCGTCATAATTTTTTCACGTTTTGTTCTTCTGCTATAAACTTTTCTAATTTCATTCTTCCACAATCCTGCAAAGGTAAACAGATATACCATACCCGTCAGAAGAATTGCCGGAATATATGCAAATTCAAAATTCATTCTTTCCTCTTATTCTGCTGCTTTGGCAGCTTTCTCTTTTATATACTTGTAATAGTTCCCAATCCCTTCCTCAATGGATACCATCTGAAAATCACATATCGTATGAATACGGGAATTATCCAGAATAATCTTCTTCGCGTCTACACTGCGTCCGGGCTTATATACAACATTTACTTCCGGCACCAGCCCCTTTAAAATCTCTACGATATCATTCTGTGATACGCCGGTATTAGAACTTAAGTTAAATACCTCTATATCACCATGATAATCACTCAAAGCATAAAGCATTTTGCACAGATCATCAATATAAATGTAATCTCTTACCACACTTCCATCACCCCAGATCTCAATGGTATCTCCGGCAATCGCACGTTTAATAGCGGCATCAATAAACCCAACACCCTTATGATAATCCTGCCCCGGTCCATATGGGTTTGAAATACGCGCTACCAGCATATTTTTCTTCATCTGAAAATTAAAAGTGCGAATCGTATTTTCAATACAAAGTTTCAAGTTACCATAGTGGTTAATCGGCACAGGAATAGCATCTTCTGAAATCGGCTGTATCTCCTGATTCCCATATACCGTACCACCGGATGAAAAAAATATCATACGGCATTCCGTATCTTTCAGGTAATAACACAGTTTTGCTGTCTGAACAAAATCTCTCTCATAGCCTACAATGCATTTATCATTGGAATTCCCCGGATTCAAAGTACAGATTGCGTGGTAAACCACATCCATTCCTTTTACGATTTTCTCTAAAGTATAGTCATCAAAAAAATCACCGGCAATATATTCAATTCGTTTGTCTGCTTTCTCTGGTAATGCCATATCAAAACTATATACTTTCTCACCATTATCAGCCAGATAGGTACATAAGTTTTTCCCTAAAAATCCATTACCACCGAGAACTAATATTTTTCTCATCTTCTTCTATTCCTCTCTTCACTGCGGCAACTACCTTGTCGCCTTCTTTTTCCCAGCTCGTATCATTTGCAAACTGTATACCACGTTTTCTGACTTGTGCCAGTTCCTCTTTATGTTCCAGATAATAACAGATTTTATCCGCAATATCATCCGGGTCTAAATCCATAATAATAGAATTATCTTCATTTACCAGCCAATCGCTATTCGCCCCTCTGTTACATGCCACCACAGAATTAGATGCCATAACCTCCAGTGGCAGCAACGACAGGTTCGTTCCTGATAAGACAAGACAGATATCACACTGGGCGTATAACTCTGCCAGTTTATCCTGTCTTACACTACCAAGATTTTTATGTCGAAATGGAATCGTATAATTTCTTACATCCCAACCGGCAAATACTACCTCTACTTCCGGTATTCTCCTTGTTATCTCATTTAAAGCTAAAAGCCCCAGTTCAAAATTTCTGCGTTCCGTAACCGGTCTCGCATAGAAAAATACTCTTGGAACCTCATCACGTTTTTCACCCGCAGTATATAATTCATGGTCATAGGAGAACGAAAAACTCTCTGTCTGCATACCATATTCATCATGCAGTTTAGCCTTCAGCCAGTCACCCGCAGTCAATCCTCGGAAACCGAATTTGTAAGTATTCTCCGCAAACGCATATTCTGAACCTACCGGGAAAAAGTATGGTTCAAAATCCTGTACAAAATAGAACTTACTAATCGTATTATCAAAATCCCGCACCGTATATGCCGTCTGCCATGAAGTAGCAATCGTTGCATGCGCAAACCCCATTTCAGCTACATTGATTGAGACTTCAATCTCATCGATATTCAATGTATAGTTCTTTCTTAAAAAATCCCGACACTCTTGCGAATTATGAAACGCAATCGGTTTGATAATATACATGCGGTTTTTAAATCCGGCGCTCTGAAGCATCATAACAAAGCGAAAAATATTAATATGACCACCGGAAGACAACCCCATCTCCGGAATCACCCAGTTGATGATTTTCTGTCCATCTTTTGCTGCCTCATATGCTTCTTTATCAAATTTTACTTTTTCTTTCCGCAAAACAAACTGATATGGTGTGAATAAATCCGTTCCGCCAAAAGATTCCACTCTCTGTTCCCACAGAATATTGCCGTGCGCATCCATACGTGCCGGATTCACCAAATGCTGTTTTACAAACTTTTTAATATCTACCATTTTTTCTCTCTTAATCTATTACTGTTTCTTCTGTTTCCAGTAACCGTTTCACTATAACTATTGGTTTATCTGATCGTGTTGTTGGGAAATATGTCTGTCCCAAAAAGCTTTTGTTTTGTCTGAATATTCCACATAGTTGCCTGCGATATAACCTGCAATGCATCGGAAACTGTTACGCACTGTTGCATAATAAGTCCAATACCACTTTCTATCAATCATGGCTGTCTTGCCCCAGATGTATCTCAAATCACCTTTTGTAATGCGTAAAATGCCATAAATCATGCGTGGCACACTCTTAAACATACGATATTTATGAATCTGATATACTGCTTTGTACTCATCATAATAACGCTTAAAATACGTTCTTAACGGATAATTATGAGAATGATATACCATCGCCTCCGGGCAATATATTCGCTTATATCCCAGTTCTATCATTTGACGCATCCAAATCTGGTCTTCGGAAAAATTCACGTCCGGATATGGATACTTCTCCCACACTTTTCTACGCAGACAGGAATTATTGTCTGAAAAAAATGCCAAAAAATGCCTGTATCCTTCTTCTTCTTCATAACGCTTCTTATCATCCAGATAATGAATTGTATTTGTCTCTCCGAAGCCTTTGAAATGCAGATTAATGTCCCGTGCATCCAGTACATTACAATCCAGATATGGCAGATGCCGCCCAAATCCGCCCACTACTTCATCGTCCACTTTCATAGCGTCAATGAGGTTCTCTAACCAATACTCATTCGCCGGCAACGCATCCTGTGTAATAAAAACAATAAATTCTCCGGTTCCTTTTGAAGCTCCGTAGTTCCTTGTCTTACCATGACCAAATTCTTGTGGTGCAATCTGATAGAAACGGCACGGATATTTTTTTACAATTTCTATCGTATTATCTGAGGAACCAGAATCCACGCAGATAACTTCATACTCGTATTTTGTTTTCTGTTCAAAAACTTTCGCCAATACTCTATCTAATAATTCCCCACCATTTTTCACAGGGATTACAATCGATGCGTCCATAATTCCTCACATTCCGCTTTATTCTTTTGGTTGCAATGCCGCAACCAGTATACGTTTCACTTTACGTGCTGCACGATATGGCAGACTGCGCTTTGGTTCCGGCGGATTATTGCAATAATTTTCTTCTTTTACAATCGTATATTTGGATGGCATATCCGGATACAAATCGGTCAACGAAGTACCGGTCACAAAGTGTTGCCATGAAACTTCCATCTGCCAAAACAACTGCCATTCCTCATCCGTAATTTCAATAATCTCCATCAAAGTCTTTCTCTGTTCTTCCGGCATAACATTTAATGTACCATTGAACAAAATGCTTCTGAATAAAATATATTTCAAAGGAATTGCAAAATCAAAATTCCATTCATAATCTAAAATGTAAATCTTATCCGCCAAGATAATATTAGCAGCCACCATATCCATATTAATATGTTTTACTGCCTCATATCCTTCCAGTACTGCCAATGGGTCAACCGGTTCTTCCTGTTTATCTCCCTCTTCCGGTTGCGGAATCTGTCCGAACACGGTACGGAATTCCTCGTTCACATGAAATACTTCTTTTCCGCTGACGTTCATAATAATCTCTTTCAAACGGCGGATTTCATTCCATGCATCTTCTAATCTTCCCTGCTTCACTGCTTCATCAATGACCTTATCCAGACGCTGTCCTTCGATATATGGGAAACGTACCACACCGTCAGCCACTGCCTCACATGGTACTAAGCACACATTCTCTGTCAGATACGGATTCGTCTTTGCCAGTTCTGCCATACGATTTACATGTGCGTTTGCCTTTTTATTGACCGCACACTTTTCTACTAATTTTTCACCATTTTCTTCAAAAATACGAGTGATAATTTTATACTCGTCTTTACGCTCTACAGAACACTTTGCAAAGTTGGTCTGCTGCTGCACATCACATACTTCTTCTGTCTCAACCGGTTTTACCGCCTCCACAAAAAATGAATTTGAAAATTCGTGGAACAAGCCGGCTTCAATCATAGTATCCCAGACTTTTGTCTCATCAAAAAATACCATTCTGTCTGCGTCAAAGTTTCTCAAATTGTTCACCAGTTCCCCTTTTACCGGAAGAAAATCATCCGTGTAAATGGTTGTCGGGAGCTTATAATCCGGATATGGATAAGCAAATTTCACATCCTGATATCCGCTGTCTTCAATCATCTCTTTTAAAACTTTTTTGGAAAAAGTCTTCACTCCACTTGTAGTGGTATACCCCTCGATACCTTCGAAATATTTGCCCACATGGTCTTCTCTGCATCCTGCAAAGTATTTCAATCCTAACTGATTCTCGATTGCAATTAATACTTTTCCATTCGGTTTCAATAAGCCTGCAATTTTCTTCAAAAAAGTACGATAAGAATCATTTCCCGGAATATATAACTCGCCATACTCTAACACGCCAATCAGCGTTACGTAGTCGAATTTTTCAGTCAGACCCGATGCCACATCATTAAAATTACCAACAATGATTTCGATGTTATCCTTATCTCTGTTACGGTATGCATTAATCATATTTCTGCGTTTCGACAAATCAATGGCAACCACTTTTTCAACTTTATCCGCAATAGCTCCGGTGATTGCTCCACATCCTGCCCCCACTTCCAATACACGTGCTCCCGCCTTAAACGGATACCAGTTCAAAATATTGGTACGCACTTCTGAAAGATGATATAAAATTGGCCAAGACTTGGACTCTACAATGATATTCAGGAACTCGCTTCTATCGTGATTCTTCACGATATCCAACAAAGTATCCTCTATATCTCCGTCACTATATAAATCCTGTCCGCTGTAATAGTCATAATTCATGACTACGTTCCCGATTTTTTCCATGTTCATATCATTTAACCTTTTTCACTAATAATGAATCTCTGCTCCTAAGTCTACGAAACCGATTGTATTTCTATCAGACACTACCTGAATGTTGCAGACATCATACAATCTGCTGTATACCGTAAATTCTCCATTCTCATAACCGGTACAACCAAGGCAAAGCAAATAGTCCGCTCCCTGCAACATCATGTTCTGGCGGAAAGTAACTGTCACAATCTGACCTGCTTCTACATGGTCCAAATTTTTCTCTTCCAGCATAGTGTTGGTTCCCGTCACCTCAGTACCTTTAATATCTTTAATGGTATAGGCAAAAATAGGATTGTCTACCGGCTGATAGAATTCCACCTTCATTCGAACTTCAAATTCGGTATTTTTATGGATAGACGGACTCAAGTTACCTTCTGCGTCTACAATTGCATAATCGATAATATTCGCAACGCCGTTGCCATATTCTACTGCACCGGAATTGTTTACCATACTATTCTTCCAGAAAGTACCGTTCGTATTATCCACACTTGCTGCCGAAACTTTTTCTTCTTTTTTTTCTGTCTCTGCTTCCTGTGTATACTGATTCACGAGAATTTTCTTATACACATTTACGACTTCTGCAGATGGTCCAACCATAATCTGATTGCCTTTGTCAATCAAAAGTGTCCTGTCACAGTACTTAATGACACTGCTCAAGTCATGTGTTACAAACAGAATGGTTTTTCCTGCTTCTTTAAAGCTCATGAACTTCTGGTAACACTTCGCCTGGAAGAAAATATCACCTACACTGAGTGCTTCATCTACAATCAGAATATCCGGCTCAACGTTAATTGCAACTGCAAAAGCTAATCGGGCAAACATACCGCTTGAATAGCTCTTCACCGGCTGGTGAATAAACTCTCCGATGTCTGCAAACTCTACAATTGCCTGTACTCTTTCATCCATTTCTTCTTTGGTAAAACCAAGAATCGTTCCGTTTAAATAAATATTCTCAAGCCCTGTAAACTCCGGCTTAAATCCTGCACCCAGCTCTAGAAGCGCACTGATTTTACCATTGACTTCTACCGCCCCACTGGTCGGTGTCGCTACACCTGTAATCAGCTTCAGCAACGTAGATTTTCCGGAACCGTTCGTTCCGATAATACCAATACACTCCCCTTTATATACATCCAGATTAATTCCATTCAATGCATTATGAGGTCTGTGATACTTCCGTTTTCCAAGGAAAAGTAATTCCTTCGCAAAATCTATCGGTTTATTATAAAGTTTATATGTTTTAACAATGTCTTTTATTTCAATTACTTTTTCCTGCATTCTTTTTCCCTTCAAAACCATTTGTAACGATTCTATAAATGGTCTGCAAAATAGTCTTTCATTTCGCGGAAAATCTTGCCGCTAATCAGACCCATAATAATCACAAACGCCCAGAAATAAAGCGTTGTTCCAATGTGGTCTGTTATCCAGCCACCATGCATGTAACAGTCACGATACCCCGTCACAACATAATACATTGGATTCAGACGCAAAATATTCATCACCCATTCCGGCCAGAAGCCTTCGTCCCACATAATTGGTGTCAGCCACATAGCAAGCTGTGTTACTACGCTAATCAACTGCGTCATATCTTTAAAATACGGTGTAACAGAAGCCGTCAGATAAGAAATTGACAACACCAGACAAATCTCACAAAACATATAATATATAAGCTTAATCATCGTGATTCCCGGCACTCTTCCCATAATTACAAAAATCAAAAACGCAATCACAACTAAAAACAAATGTACAAATAACGATGCAATCACCTTTACCACCGGAAGAATATGAATTTTAAACACCATTTTCTTAACCAGATAACTGTATTCTATCAGGCAATTAGATGCATTCTGCCATGCATCTACAAAGAAAAACCACGGCACAATTCCGGCAATCAGATAAAGCAAAAACGGATATTCCGTTGTATCCGGTGTCATTTTTAAACCCATGCCAAAAATCATGACATAAATCAGTACAGTAATAACCGGCTGTACAAACGCCCATATGATTCCAAACACTGAGCCTGCATATTTCGCTTTAAAATCACTCTTAGCCAGACTAAAAATCAGTCCACGGCTTTCCCATAAATCCTTCAAAAACGGAGTGTTCTCACTCTTCTTAGACATTCTTTAACTCCTTAAAACTGCAAAGCTTTGTATCTTTTTCTGAGAAAATCAGTTCCATTCCTTCCGAAATCGGCCATTCCACACCAATATCCGGGTCATTCCACATAATTCCGAGTTCATCATTCGGATGATAGAAATCAGTTACTTTATAGCAGAATTCTGCATAATCAGAAAGCACTAAAAAGCCATGTGCGAATCCCTTTGGAATAAAAAACTGCTTTTTATTCTCCTCTGAAAGCAATACACCAAACCATTTACCGTAAGTTTCTGAACCTTCACGCAAATCTACCGCTACATCAAAAACCTCACCTTTGATTACACGGACCAGCTTATCCTGTGGAAAATTTTTCTGTGAATGTAAGCCTCTTAACACACCCTTTTTGGATGCAGACTGGTTATCCTGTACAAAGTGACAATCAATACCAATTGCGGCAAAATCATTGTAATTATATGTTTCAACGAAGTAACCGCGGTTATCGCCGTGTACTTCCGGTGTAATTACCTTTAATCCTTTAATTCCGTTACAATCTTCTGATACTGTTAATTTTCCCACGCTAAACTCCCTTCTATAAGCCTTCTGCAACTTCCATCAGATATTTACCGTAATCGGTTTTCAGCAGTGGCTGTGCCAGTTCAATCAACTGTTCTTTATCAATAAATCCACGCTTGTATGCAATTTCTTCAATACATGAAATATATAATCCCTGTCTTTTCTGGAATGCCGAAACAAAGTCCGCTGCCGCAAGAAGCATATCATGATTACCTGTATCTAACCATGCAAATCCTCGTCCTAATGTCTCTACGTTTAATGTACCGCGGTTCAAGTATTCATTATTAATACTTGTAATTTCAATCTCTCCGCGCGCAGACGGTTTTACATTTTTGGCAATTTCTACTACATCATTATCATAGAAATACAGACCCGGCACTGCATAATTTGACTTCGGATGCTCCGGTTTTTCTTCGATAGACAGTGCCTTACCATTCTCATCAAATTCCACTACACCATATTCTCTCGGGTCTCTTACATAATACCCGAAAATCGTTGCTCCACTCTGCTCTTCTGTACGTGTTGCAACACTTCTAAGCACTTTTGAAAAACTCTGTCCATAAAATATATTATCACCAAGCACTAATGCAACCGAATCTTTCCCGATAAATTCCTCACCGATAATAAATGCATCCGCAAGGCCTCTCGGTTGCTCCTGAATAGCATATTCAAAATGCATACCAAGTTGTGCGCCATCCCCAAACAATTCTTTAAACACCGGCAAATCTCTCGGTGTGGAAATAATCAGCACTTCACGGATTCCTGCCAACATAAGTGTAGATAACGGATAGTAAATCATCGGTTTATCATAAACAGGCATAATCTGTTTTGAAATAGCTTTTGTCAATGGATACAAACGTGTTCCGGAACCTCCGGCCAAAATAATTCCCTTCATAATGTCCTCCTTTGAAATAAGAGTTCGTTCAACGAACCTGCTGCGCACAGACCTTATGTCACTTCTGTTTCGAGGTTGCTGTGCACCCAATTACATTTTGTTCACAAAATGCACAATAGACTAATAACAATTTTACTTCGAAAACGGTTATTAGTCTTTGTGAATTTCTTAATATTTATTTGTACATTTCTTCGTAGTATTTCTGATAATCTCCGCTAGTCACGTTCTTCATCCAATCCTCATTCTCAAAGAACCATGCAATTGTTTTACGAATACCTTCTTTAAACATAGTCTCCGGTTCCCAACCGATTTCAGCTTTAATCTTATCCGGGGCAATTGCATAACGTCTGTCATGTCCCTTACGGTCTTCCACATAGGTAATCAAATCTGCACTAACAAGCGCTTTTCTAGGGTCTCCGTCAGGAAGCATTTCCTGCAATGTTTCAATGATAATATTGATGATTTCGATATTCTGTTTTTCGTTGTGTCCTCCGACATTGTATGTCGCGCCCAAACGGCCGTTTTCCTGAACCATGTCGATTGCTTTTGCATGGTCATCTACATATAAC
>CAYMTX010000092.1:0-9602 GCA_964393475.1 uncultured Roseburia sp.
TAGTTGTATCAATACAAATTATGCTTATAGGAAAACAGATGTTACAGCGAATGGAAGCATTGGAAAAAAATTTTTCCCGTAACACAGAGGTGTTGGAAGAAAAGGGTGTGTTGGAAGTGGTGAACGATGAGGCAAAGAGTTGTGAATCGGGTTCATCAGGAGCTGAGAAGGACAGAAAAAATCAGGAAGAACTGCTGAATGAGGTGCTTTCTGAGGTTTTCTCTTGACTTTGTAATATGGCTTTGCTATAATCGCCATTGTAACAAATTCGTAACAAATGTAACAAAATTGAATAAAATGAAACTGACGTGTAATACTATTGAGTATAAAACACGTATGGAGGTTTTTATGAGTTTGCAGAACAAAGCTGTGAAGGGTGCAATGGCTACTGCACTTGGATTGGTATTGATTTGTATTATCACAGTAACAGCGGGAAATAAGAATGATGCAAAAGATGTAGCATCACAACAGGTGACAGAAGTTGAAACTTCAACCGGAAGAACAGCAGGGATAGTTCTTTCCTTGAGCGGATTAGAAGAACAGGCGTTAGACGCAATTCAGAATGTGGATTATACACAGGCGCAGACGGTTTTTGTAACAGCTGCCGAAGAAGCAATTGCATCTGTGCCGGATGGACCGATTCTTACAGAAGAAGAGCAGTTGTGGCAGAATCGTCTGATGGCAGATGTAGATAAGCAGATGAATGTCAGAGCAGAAGCGAGTACAGAATCTGAGATTGTAGGTCGTCTTCGAAAAGGAGACGTGGCAGAAATCATTGAAATAGGGGATGAGTGGACACATATCAAATCCGGCAATGTAGATGGTTTCGTTAAGAATGAATATTGTATATACGGATTGGATGCAATGGCATATGCCTATGCGAATATTGATATCCGGGCAACAGTTACAGGAAATGGTGTCCGTGTGAGAAATGAGGCATCTACAGAGAGTGGTATTGTAGCAGCAGTATCTAAGGGTGCAACTTTAATTGTAGAACCGGATGCCGAAGTGGCAGAAGGCTGGGTGGCAGTTCGCTTTACAGGAAAAACAAGATATGTAAGTGCGGATTATGTGGAGACAGTTCTTTCGACATCAGAAGCAATTACGATTGCTGAGGAGCAGGAAATCGCCCGTAAAAAAGCGGAAGAGGAAGCGAAGCGCAGGGCGGCACAGACTACGGATGTTGTTGTTGTGCAAAATCCGTCTTATGATGCTACGACAGATGAAATACTTCTTTTGGCTGCACTGATTCAGTGTGAAGCAGGTGGAGAAAGTTATGAAGGAAAAGTTGCAGTGGGTGCGGTTGTGTTAAACCGTGTGAGAAGCGGCAGATATCCAAATACTATTTCGGGAGTTGTTTATTCTCCGGGACAGTTTACACCTGCAGGAAATGGTAAAGTAGACAGTGTTTTGGCAAACGGACCAAAAGAGAGCTGTATCAAAGCAGCACAGGAAGCATTAAACGGTACCGATTATACGAATGGAGCAGTGAGCTTCAGAAACAAAAGATCAGGACATGCCGGGTTGGTAATTGGCAATCATGTATTTTTCTAGAAAATAAGTGCAATTTTAAAAGTATCAGATGAAAATGCTGATACTTTTTTTGTTGTAATCTAAAATCAAATATAGTAATATTAAAGTAACTATTCTGGTAAAATGTTACTCAGAAAAATCTTTATATGATGGAGGTATTGATATGCCATTTTTAATTCCAATTTTAGTAATCTTAATTCTTATTTTGATGTTAGCAGCTTCTTGCATCAAGATTGTACCACAGGCACAGGCTGTTGTAGTAGAACGTTTAGGTGGTTACTTAACTACATGGTCGGTAGGTATTCATTTTAAAGTACCATTTGTAGACCGTATGGCAAAGCGCGTTGTTTTAAAAGAACAGGTAGTGGATTTTCCGCCTCAGCCGGTTATTACGAAAGATAACGTAACAATGCAGATTGATACCGTTGTATTTTTCCAGATTACAGATCCGAAATTATATGCTTATGGTGTGGAAAATCCTATCATGGCAATTGAAAATTTAACTGCGACTACACTCCGTAATATTATCGGTGATTTAGAGTTAGATGAGACATTGACATCCAGAGAGACGATTAACACACAGATGAGAGCATCTCTTGATATTGCAACAGACCCGTGGGGTATCAAAGTAAACCGTGTGGAATTAAAGAATATTATTCCGCCGGCAGCTATCCAGGATGCAATGGAGAAGCAGATGAAGGCAGAACGTGAACGTCGTGAGGCGATTCTTCGCGCAGAAGGTGAGAAAACATCTACAATTCTTGTTGCAGAAGGTAAGAAAGAATCTGCCATCTTAGATGCTGAAGCAGAGAAGCAGGCTGCAATTCTTCGAGCAGAAGCGAAGAAAGAAGCTACTATCCGAGAGGCAGAAGGTCAGGCGGAAGCAATTCTTAAGATTCAGCAGGCGAATGCAGATGGTCTCCGCATGTTAAAAGAATCCGGACCGGACGAAGCTGTTATCCAGTTGAAGAGCTTAGAAGCGTTTGCGAAAGCAGCAGACGGCAAAGCAACCAAGATAATTATTCCGTCAGAGATTCAGGGATTGGCCGGTTTGGCAAAATCTGTAGTAGAAGTCGGAAAAGATAATTAATTGCAAGAAACGAGCTGCCACTAATCATGGCAGCTCAATTCAGTACATAGAGTAAAGGTAGGCATTAGGTATGGATTTAAAGGGACGTCATTTTTTGACATTGAAAGATTATACGCCGGAAGAAATCAATTACTTGATTGACCTGGCAGCAGAATTAAAAGCGAAGAAGAAGCAAGGGATTGCCCATGATGAATTAAAGGGAAAAAATATTGCATTGATTTTTGAAAAAACAAGTACGCGTACCAGATGCGCGTTTGAAGTAGCTGCCTATGATTTGGGTATGCATGCTACTTATTTAGATCCATCAGCATCACAGTTCGGTAAGAAAGAAAGTGTTGCAGATACGGCACGCGTGCTTGGCCGTATGTATGATGGTATTGAATATCGCGGATTTGGACAGGAAATTGTAGAAGAACTTGCAAAATATGCAGGTGTTCCGGTATGGAACGGGCTTACGAATGAGTTCCACCCGACTCAGATGATAGCAGACATGCTTACTATCAAAGAAAAACTCGGTACATTAAAAGGGCTGAAATTTGTGTATATGGGGGATGGCAGATATAACATGGCCAATTCTCTGATGGTAACTTGTGCCAAGCTTGGAATGGATTATGTGGTTTGCACTTGTAAGAAATATTTCCCGGATGCGAAGCTTGTTCAGTATGCAAAGGAAGTAGCAGCACAGACCGGTGCGACTATTACAATCGAAGAGAATGTAGCAGTGGCAACCAAGGATGCTGATGTGATTTATACGGATGTCTGGGTATCTATGGGTGAGCCGGAGGAAGTATGGGAAGAACGTTTGACAGATTTGATGCCATATCAGGTAAATGAGGCAGCATTTGCAAATGCCAAACCAAGTGCAATTTTCATGCATTGTCTGCCGGCATTCCATGATTTGAATACAAAAATCGGCAGAGACGTATACGAGAAATTCGGCTATACAGAATTAGAAGTGACGAATGAGGTATTTGAGGGACCGCGTTCCGTGGTTTTTGATGAAGCAGAGAATCGTATGCATAGTATCAAGGCAATTATGTACGCAACTTTAAAATAAACCTATGGAGGAAGCGTGTGAAAACTGAATTGTTAACCATGCTAAGGGAGACAAATGAATATGTGTCCGGACAGAAAGTGTGCGAGACCTTTGGTGTGTCGCGAACAGCAGTCTGGAAAGCTGTCAACCAGCTTAGGAAGAATGGTTATGAGATTGAGGCTGTGTCTAACAAGGGTTACCGCCTGGTGTCTATTCCGGATATTCTGAATCAGAACGAATTACTTAGCCGGCGTAAGACAAAATGGATTGGCGCAGACACGCTTTGCTATGATACGATTGATTCTACTAACGCACAAGCAAAGCGTCTGGCAGAAGAAGGATACGGCAATGGTACGTTGATTGTGGCGAATCATCAGGTGGCAGGAAGAGGACGACGTGGCAGAAGCTGGGATTCGCAGGCAGGGACAACTATTTCTATGTCGTTGCTGTTAAAGCCGGACATTAATCCGAATAATGCATCTATGATTACCCTTGTATCTGCATTGGCAGTATCGAAAGCGATTACACAGTTGACCGGAGAACCTGCGGGAATCAAGTGGCCGAATGACATCGTTATGAATGGGAAAAAAGTGTGTGGTATTCTTACAGAGATGAGTGCCCAGTTCGATTATGTCAATCATATCGTTGTTGGTATAGGTATTAATGTGAATACGGAGAGTTTCCCGGAGGAAATTCAAAATATAGCTACATCGCTGCGTTTGGAGACGGGAAAGTTTATCAGTCGTGCAGAATTAATAGAAGCGGTTTGGGAACATTTTGAAGAAGCGTATGAGTTATATTTGCAGACGGAAGATTTGAGCAAGCTTGTAAAAGAGTATAATGCAAGACTTGTAAACATGCATCAGCGTGTAAAAGTGCTGGATCCGAAAGAGCCATTTGAAGGAAATGCACAGGGAATTACACCGCGTGGCGAATTGATGGTGGATACATGGGAGAGCCGTAAATTGGTATCATCCGGTGAAGTGTCGGTCCGCGGTATCTATGGATATGTGTAATTAGTGCGTAAGAGATTTTGGATGGTTAGGTGCTTTGCTGATAATAGAAGAATAAAAGAGTTGGGAATTGGAGAAAAATATGAGAGAACTTGTACTTTGTGGCGCAAGTGCATACACAAAGAAATTTTATATTGACCAGAATTTTGAAAATATTCCAAAGGAAATCAAAGATGAATTGAAGATTATGTGTGTGCTTTTTACCGAAGATATCGGTGGCACATTAGAATTGGTTTTTAATGAAGATGGAGAATTGGAATTTCGCGCATCCTGTGATGAGGGAGACCTTTTGTATGATGACATTGGAAGCGGGCTTAAGATGCGTAAGCTTCAGAGAGAAAATCAGGAATTGCTGTCGGCACTAGAACTGTATTATCAGGTAATGACCGGCGAATTCGATGAAGATTAAAATGTTTGATGGTCGGAGAGGAGAAATGCTATGTTAATCGCGGTTGACGTGGGTAATACTAATATAACAGTAGGCGTATTCGAAGGTGATGATATCAAAGCAACTTTCCGTATCACCACTAAAATGCCAAGAACTTCGGATGAATATGGCATGCTATTACTGAACCTTTTGGAACAAAACGAAATATCACCAAAAGAAATTGATGACGTTATCATTGCGTCTGTAGTGCCGAAGGTAATGCATTCTTTGGAGGCTGCTATTATAAAATATTTGCACATTACGCCGATTAATATCGAACCGGGAATTAAGACAGGGATTCGTATTGCGATTGATAATCCAAAGCAGGTGGGGGCAGACAGGATTGTAGATGCGGCAGCAGCCTACGGCTTATATGGTGGTCCGGTATTAGTATTGGATTTTGGTACGGCGACTACGTATGATTTGATTGATGCAAATGGAACCTTCCTTACAGGGATAACTGCACCGGGGATTCAAACTTCGGCGGCGGCCCTTTGGGAAGAGGCGGCAAAACTTCCGGAGATCGAGATTAAAAAACCGGATAGTATTTTAGCGAAAGATACGATAACAAGTATGCAGGCCGGACTTATTTACGGGCAGATTGGTCAGACGGAATACATTATTAGAGAAGTAAAACGAGAAGCAAAAATTGGTGAGATAAAAGTAGTAGCAACCGGTGGTTTGGGTAGAATTATCGCAAATGAGACAGATATGATTGATATTTTTGACCCGACACTGACATTGAAGGGAATGCTTCTTATTTATAAAAAGCAGAATCGAAAAACAGGAAAGAGTTCATGATTAAACCATTACAAATAGGAAATGTTGTATTAGAGAACAATTTAATATTAGCACCAATGGCAGGAGTAACAGACCTGCCATTTCGCTTGCTGTGCAAAGAACAGGGAGCGGGTCTTTTATGCATGGAGATGGTCAGCGCCAAAGCAATTTTATATAAAAATAAAAATACAGAAGAACTGTTAAGTATTGACTTAAGGGAAAATCCGGTGTCATTACAACTTTTTGGCTCTGATCCTGACATTATGGGAGAAATTGCAAAACAGATTGAAGAGAGACCTTTTGATATTTTAGATATTAATATGGGCTGTCCGGTACCGAAGGTGGTAAATAACGGAGATGGCTCGGCATTGATGAAGAATCCTATTCTTGCCGGAAAAATCATTGAGGCAGCGGCAAAAGCAATAAAAAAACCGGTTACGGTCAAAATTCGAAAAGGGTTTGATGATGCACATGTGAATGCCGTAGAGATGGCGCATATCGCACAGGAAAGTGGTGCGGCAGCCGTGGCAGTTCACGGCCGCACCAGAGAACAGTATTATTCCGGGAAAGCAGACTGGGATATTATTCGTCAGGTAAAAGAGTCCGTATCTATTCCGGTTATCGGAAATGGCGATATTTTGACGGCAATGGATGTAATTCGGATGGGAGAACAGACCGGTTGTGACGGATTTATGATTGCCAGAGGAGCAGAAGGCAATCCATGGATTTTTAAACAGATTCTACATTATTTTGAAACGGGAAAAGAACTGGAAAAACCAGACTTTGGTGAGGTGCGGGATATGATTTTGCGCCATGCCAGAATGCAGATTGAATTCAAGGGTGAATATACAGCAATCCGTGAAATGCGAAAACATGCAGCATGGTATACTGCGGGGTATAAGAATTCTTCCAAACTACGTGCAAAGGTTTGTGAAGTGGAGTGCTATGAGGACCTGGAAGAATTGTTTGACGAAGTCTTGGAACGGATGGAAAAATAAGTAAGATGAATGTTTGGTACAATGCCCACATATAATATTTTGAAATTACTATCTGCGGAGTGGACATGGCATTCGAGAATCCATATTTAGTAGACTTTGCGCCAATCTTTTTTGCTGTCATGAAGGCAAAAGGAGTGAATCCGGCGAAGGTAGAACTTATTATTTTTGATGAAGAAGCAGACGAGCATCATCCGTTTGAACGAGCCGGCGTGCTGGATGTGTTGCACCAGCTGAGCGGTGACATAAATGCACTGACGATTTGTACAGACCGTCCTGAGTATTTTTCGGAATTCGTGGAACGAACCTACGAGAAAACGGATTGTTGGTGGTTCTTACGTCTAAGAGGATGCAGGGGAGTCCGATGCTTCACCGGTCAGAGGGGATGACAGGAGTGATTTTGGATTTCGAATGGAGAGGTGCTTGTTATAGTCAACGCAGAGCCGGTTGCAGCGGCTATATACCTATTCATAAAAAGGCGTGGGGAATGCAGGAAAACCTTGACATACAGGTGCCGTTCGGGTATAATACTGTGATTGTCAAGGGTGATTATACAAATGACAGAATATTCGTAAATGACAGATTTGATGAGGGTTTTTATAGGGACGAATAATTTTACAAAGAAGGGTAGAACAGAATGACAAAGAAAAATATTTTGACTTATGAGGGACTTAAAAAGTTAGAAGATGAATTACAGGATTTAAAAGTAGTTAAGAGAAAAGAAGTTGCTGATAAGATTAGAGAGGCAAGAGAACAGGGAGATCTTTCTGAAAATGCAGAATATGATGCAGCAAAAGATGAGCAGAGAGATATCGAGGCGCGTATTGAAGAGATTGAAAAAATTCTGAAAAACGCAGAAGTAGTAGTTGAAGATGATGTGAATTTAGATCACATTAATATCGGATGCGGCGTGCGCATTTATGATATGGAATTTGAAGAAGAGTTAGAATACAAAATTGTAGGTAGCACAGAAGCAAATAGCTTAAAAGGTAAAATTTCAAACGAATCACCGGTAGGTAAAGCACTTTTAGGTAAAAAAGTGGGTGATATCGTAACTGTTGAGACACAGGCAGGTGATATCTCATACAAGGTTCTTGAGATTTATAAAGCAAATTAATGGAAAGCTGTTTTGGTGGCATAGCTGCAAAGGAACAGAATTTATAAAGTATTAAAAGAGACAATATTACAGTCAGAAGAATTAAGGAGGAAAACATGGCAGAGCAGAATAACAACGGCGGACAACAGCAGGATATTAACCAGTTGATTCAGGTTCGTTACGACAAATTGCACGAATTGCAGGCAAATGGAAAGGACCCATTTGTTATCACAAAATATGATGTAACACATCACAGCATGGACATTAAAGACAACTTTGACGCATTAGAAGGTCAGGTTGCATCACTTGCAGGTCGTATGATGTTAAAACGTGTCATGGGTAAAGCCTCTTTCTGTAATATTCAGGATAAAGAAGGCAATATTCAGGTTTATGTTGCCCGTGATGAAATCGGCGAAGAAAGCTACAAGGATTTTAAGAAATATGATGTGGGTGATATCTTAGGTGTAAAGGGTAAGGTTTTCAGAACACAGAAGGGTGAAATCTCTATTCATGCAGAAGAAGTGACACTTCTTTCTAAGAGTTTGCAGATTTTACCGGAGAAATTCCATGGTCTTACCGATACAGATACAAGATATCGTCAGAGATATGTGGATTTAATCATGAACGAAGAAGTAAAAGATACTTTTATCAAGCGTTCAAAAGTGTTAAAGAGTATCCGTAATTATTTAGATGGTCAGGGCTTCATGGAAGTTGAGACACCAATGCTTGTATCAAATGCAGGTGGTGCGGCAGCAAGACCGTTTGAGACACATTTCAATGCGTTAAATGAAGACTTGAAACTTCGTATTTCTCTTGAGTTATATTTAAAGAGACTTATCGTAGGTGGTTTAGAGCGTGTTTATGAAATCGGACGTGTATTCCGTAACGAAGGTCTGGATACAAGACACAATCCGGAATTTACGTTGATGGAGTTATATCAGGCATATACAGATTATAACGGAATGATGGATTTAACAGAGAATCTGTTCCGTTATGTAGCACAGGAAGTAAACGGTTCTCTTATGCTTACATATGGTGAGCATACAATGGATTTATCAAAACCATTCGAGCGTATTACAATGGTGGATGCCGTTAAGAAATATGCAAACGTTGACTGGAACGAGGTGGCAGACTTAGAGACAGCCCGTGCGCTTGCAAAAGAGCATCATATTGAGTTTGAAGAACATCACAAGAAAGGTGATATTTTAAATCTGTTCTTTGAAACATATGTAGAAGAACATTTGATTCAGCCGACATTTGTAATGGATCATCCGATTGAGATTTCTCCATTGACGAAAAAGAAACCGGAGAATCCGGAATACGTAGAACGTTTTGAAATGTTTATGAATGGTTGGGAAATGTGTAATGCATATTCCGAATTAAATGATCCGGAAGATCAGAGAAAGCGTTTCGAAGCACAGGAAGAGTTATTTGCTGCTGGTGATGATGAAGCAAATCATACAGATGAGGACTTCCTTAATGCACTTGCAGTAGGTATGCCGCCAACAGGTGGTATCGGATACGGTATTGACCGTATGACAATGCTGATGACAAATTCACCGGCAATCAGGGATGTATTGTTGTTCCCGACGATGAAATCCCTGAACTAGTGTTCGATTTTGGAGAGCATCC
>CAYMTX010000093.1:0-9538 GCA_964393475.1 uncultured Roseburia sp.
AAACAGATTATCAGGTTCCGGTGAGTGTGTATGCGATGAATCTGGCAGAAACCGGCATGGCAGAAAGTCTGTATGAGAAGGTAAAGGCAAATGGACATGTGATTGAAGTGCTGGTAAACAATGCCGGAATCGGAACGATTGGTGCGACCGAACGAATTTCTGTCGAACAAGATCAAAGGCTCATGGTGCTTAATATGATTACACCGGTAGTATTGACCAAATTATTTATAAAGGATATGTATGAGAGAAAATCGGGCAGAATTTTAAATGTGTGCTCAACCGGAGCGTATCAGCCTGGTCCATATACAGCTGCGTATTATGCAAGTAAGAGCTTTTTGTTAAGCTATACAAAGGCAGTGCGTTTTGAGGCAGGACAGTATGGAGTATCGGTTTGTGCATTATGTCCGGGAACGACAGCAACGAATTTTTTTGCGCGGGCGGACAGTCAGACGCCGAAAGGTGCAATGAGCGCAGAAAAGGTAGCAGAGTATGCATACCGGCAATTTATGCGGGGCAGGGCAGAGATTATTCCGGGATTAGTCTTCCGATTGATGAAGCTTTGTCCGGTTTCCGTGAAGACAGCCGTTGTTGCGATGGTAAAGCGTCCGAAATAAAACTACTGTTTGACTTTTTAAGGACAGATGATACAATGAACTACAAGTAACTATTTACGGAATAATTACAAATACAGTTATTTTTGATAGAGAGGAAATTGTTATGAAGAAATTTTTAGATTTGATAACAGAAGAAGTAACAAAAGCATTTGTAGAATGCGGTTATGATGCAAAATATGCAAAGGTTACTTTGTCTAACAGACCTGATTTGTGTGAATATCAGTGTAACGGGGCAATGGCAGCCTCCAAAGAATACAAGAAAGCTCCTTTTATGATTGCAGATGATGTGGCTGCAAAGCTTGCAGTAAACCCAATGTTTTCAATGGCAGAGTCTGTAAAACCGGGCTTTTTGAATTTAAAGATTGATGAGGCATATCTGGCAGAGTTTGTAGAAAATATGTGTAAGGACGAAGGCCGTTTTGGTTGCGAGAAAGCAAAAAATCCAAAGACTATTATTGTGGATTACGGCGGACCAAACGTAGCAAAACCGCTTCATGTCGGACATCTTCGTTCTGCTATTATCGGTGAGAGTATCAAACGTATCGGTAAATACATGGGACACAATATGATAGGTGATGTGCATCTTGGAGACTGGGGGCTTCAGATGGGCTTAATTATTACGGAATTAAAGCTTAGAAAACCGGAGCTGGTATATTTCGATGAAAATTATACAGGGGAATATCCAACAGAAGCACCGTTTACGATTGCCGAATTAGAGGAGATTTATCCGACAGCCAGCGGGAAATCAAAAGAAGATGAGGCTTACAAAGAGGCTGCACTGCAGGCAACAAACGAGCTTCAGCAGGGCAGAAGGGGATATCGTGCACTGCTCGACCACATTTTAAATGTGTCAGTAACCGATTTAAAGAAAAATTATGAGAATCTGAATGTTTCCTTTGAATTATGGAAAGGGGAATCGGATGCACAGCCATATATTCCGGATATGGTAGCGAAAATGAAAGAAGGCGGCTTTGCATATGAAAGTGAAGGTGCACTGGTTGTTGATGTGAAAGAGGAGACGGATGCAAAGGAAATACCGCCTTGTATTATTCTAAAATCTGACGGTGCAGCTCTTTACAGTACAACAGACCTTGCAACTTTAGTATGGCGTATGGAAGATTATAATCCGGATGGTGTCATTTATTTGACGGATAAGAGACAGGAACTTCATTTTACGCAGGTATTCCGTTGTGCAAGAAAGACAGGCATCGTAAATGACACAACAGAACTGAAGCATATCGGTTTCGGTACAATGAACGGTAAGGACGGAAAGCCGTTTAAGACCCGTGACGGTGGTGTAATGCGTCTGGAGTATCTTGTGGATGAAATCAACGAAGAAATGTTAAAGAAAATCGTTGAGAACCAGAAGACAAAAGAAAATTTAGATATCTCCGAAGAAGAAGCAAAAACAACCTCCAAGGTGGTTGCATTAGCAGCAATTAAGTATGGTGATCTTTCCAATCAGGCAAGCAAAGATTATATCTTTGATATTGACCGTTTCACTTCTTTTGAAGGAAATACAGGTCCATACATTTTATACACGATTGTTCGTATCAAATCTATTTTGCATAAGTATTACGGACTTGGCAAAGATGTAGCAGGTGCGGTATTAGAACCGGCGCATTCTAAAGGTGAGAAGGATCTGATGATGGAGCTTGCGAAGTTCAATGCAATGATGGAGAATGCGTTTGAGGAGACAGCACCGCATAAGATTTGTGCATATATTTATGATTTGGCAAATGCATTTAACAGCTTCTACCATGGTACAAAGATTATGGCAGAAGAGAACGAAGCGACACAGAAAGCATACATTCGTTTACTGGAGCTGACAAAAGCAGTATTGGAAACATGTATTGATGTACTTGGTTTCTCTGCACCGGAAAGGATGTAAGTATGAATGATTTGGAGCAAGCCGTTTATTTTATGCGCAAGGCGGCTGTTCATGGCGATGATGAGGCTCAATATGTACTTGCGTGGTTTTATGAGAATGCAGTTGGTGTAGAACAGGATGATGAGTGAAATTATTTTAGGTTCTCATGTCGGCATGTCCGGCAAGGAGATGTTTTTAGGCTCTGTAAAGGAAGCAGAGTGTTATGGAGCAAATGCGCTGATGCTTTATACCGGAGCACCACAGAATACAAGACGCAAGGCAATTGAGGAATTAAGGATTGAAGAAGGATTACATTATGCAAAGCAGATTGGAATAAAAAGTGTAGTCGTTCATGCACCATATCTGATTAATCTTGCCAATACGGTAAAGCAGGAAACGTTTGAACTTGGTGTGGAATTTCTTGCCAAAGAGTTAAAGCGGACTGCTGCGTTGAAAAGTAACGTACTGGTATTGCATCCCGGTTCTCATTTGGGTGCGGGTGCAGAAAGTGGTATCCGCCAACTGGTGAACGGATTGAATCAGGTGTTGGAGGAAGATGAGAGCGATGTTTACATTGCATTGGAAACGATGGCAGGAAAAGGCGGTGAGATCGGAAGGACATTTGAAGAACTGTACATGATTTATGAGCAGGTGCATAAGCGGGAACGTCTGCGGGTATGCTTTGATACCTGTCATGTGAATGATGCGGGCTATGATTTGGTGTCTGATTATGAAGGTGTTCTGGCAGAATTTGATAAGCAGATTGGATTAGAACAAATTGCCGTGATTCATGTCAATGACAGTTTAAATGTTTGTGGTTCGCACAAAGACCGTCATGCAAATATCGGAAAAGGTACAATCGGGTTTGAAACACTGCATAAAATCGTGCATGATGAGCGGTTTCAAAAGATTCCGAAAATATTAGAAACACCATATTTGTGTGCAGAGGGCGAAACGAAAAAAACAATACCGCCATATAAGCAGGAAATTGAAGCATTAATAAAGGAGTAGTAGAAAAGGGCTGTTTTTACAGCTCTTTATTTTTACCACATTTTGTCATAAATCAAGTCTTGTCTCATACACTTAAGTATGGAATCTACGAAAAGCTTTGCGGAAAGGCGAAAGAATGAATCTGGAACTATTATTCCCGATACATCTGCGGGAAGCAATGAAAAATTTGGAGCAATTGACCGATTTAGAGGAGATAAGGGTGCGCATCGGACAACCGATTTTTCTATATACAGGGCAGGAGGAGCTGGTGTTTACCGTGCAGGGATTTCAAAAAAGCAGCCACGCAGAAGTGTTGAAGAATACATACTGTATAACGGAGCAGGATTTACTGGAAATGCAGAATTATATCAGTAATTATTCTCTGTATGCATGGCAGGAAGAACTGCGGAATGGGTTTTTGACGGTGCAGGGCGGACACCGTATCGGAATTGCGGGTGGTACGTCAAATCTGAATGGGCGAATCAATGGGATAAGCTATCTGACTTTTTTTAACATTCGTGTGGCACATGAAAAAATCGGATGTGCAAAAGAAATCCTTTCAAAACTACATCAGAAACGGCATACGGAAGGAGATATTATTTCCAATATACTTCTGATTTCTTCGCCGGGAGCGGGGAAAACAACATTGCTTCGGGATTGTGTCCGCAGTTTATCGTATGAAGGAAGAAAAGTGGGACTTGTGGATGAACGTTCAGAAATTGCGGCTTGCTATCATGGAATCCCGCAAAATGACATTGGACCAAGAACAGATGTTATGGATGGATGTAATAAGCCGGAGGGAATCCAAATGCTGCTCCGTGCGATGTCACCGGAAATAATCGCAGTGGACGAGTTGGGAACAGAAGATGATTTTCGTGCGGTAGAGCAGGCGGCATACTCCGGATGTAAAATCATTGGAACTGTTCATGCCGGAAGTATGGAAGAACTGTTGGAGAAGCCTGTTTTAAGGAAGTGGTGCGAAAGAAGATTGTTTGAGTGGTTTATTTTTATTGAAAAGGGAGAAAACGGAATGCGGACATGTAAGATTTATAACGACAGAGGGGAAATATTGTGTTAAAGCTGTTGGGAAGTATGATGATTCTGACGGCAAGTATTGGTATGGCTTATAGTGTTCAGGTGGAGTTAAAGCAGCATCAGCAATGCCTTTTTGAACTGCGTGGTCTGCTGACCAAAATTTTCTGGGAAATGAATTATTCCATGCGTCCGGTAGAAATGGTACTTCTCTATCAGATACATACGCAGGATAAACGTCTGGAGCGGATTTTACGCGAAATCGGGGAAATCTTAATGAAAAAAGAAGCAGAATCCGGAGAAAGCGTCTGGTGTGAGGTGTTCCGAAGGCATAGAAGGGAGCTCGGCTTACATGAGGAGGAGAGTGAGTTAATCGAACAGTCCGGCAGAGCTTTTTTTGGAAAGAGCGTAGATGAAAATCAAAAAATATTATCCATGTATCAGGAAAGACTGGATTTTCTGATTGAAACGGAACAAAAAGAGCGGAAGGAGAAACAAAAGGTATATCAGACGGTCTGTGTCATGGGTGGGCTTGTACTGGTTATCCTGCTGGTGTAAAAAGATGAGTGTAAATTTGATTTTTAAGATAGCGGCGGTAGGAATTTTGGTAACGGTGCTGGGACAGGTCTTAAAACACAGTGGCAGGGAGGAGCAGGCTTTTCTGACAAGTCTTGCCGGGCTTTTGATTGTACTGTTTTGGATTGTGCCTTATATCTATGAGCTTTTTGAAACGATACAGGCATTATTTACCTTGTAAAAACAGTCGTTTGCGGCCGAGTCCAAACAGGGTACCGGTTATGCGGAACGAACTGTGAGAATACAGGATTAAAAAGGCGGCACGGAGGAACGGAATGGAAATTGTAAAGGTTTGCATGACAGGTCTTGCAGGTGTCTTGCTTGCAGTAATGTTAAAAAAAGAAAAAAGTGAATATGGAATGCTTATTGCACTTTTGGTATGTGTATTCATTTTTACGTTTGTCATAAGTAAAATGGAAATCGTGCTGGCATTTGTAGTGCGTCTGGAAGCGATGCTTTCGATTGACAGCAGTTATGTGGCACTGATTCTGAAGATGATAGGTATTGCATATGTCGCAGGATTTTCAATAGATGTCTGCAAAGATGCAGGGTATGCGGCAATCGGCAGTCAGATAGAGACGTTTGCCAAAATATCAATTCTTGTTGTGAGCCTGCCGGTATTGTTAATGTTTTTGGAAGTGATAGGGAAGCTGCTATGACAATGGAAAATGAATTGCTCGCAGAATTACTCGGAGAATTACAAATGGATAATCTGGATGTTTTTCTGGAAGAAAGCGGAGTGGCTATGACGTTTTATGAACTGGTGGAGCAGATTATCGCTAATGGCTGGGGCGTAGAGAGTATTACGGATATTGTTTACTGGGTGCGGGATTTACTGTTTTCTGAAATAGCTTCCAATAAAACGCTTTTTCTGGAAGTGATACTGATTACATTTTGTTTTTCTTTATTAAAGAGTTCGGCCGGAAATTTTGGAAATTCCTATATATCAGATGTGTGTTTTCTGTTAGTTTATTCAGTATTGGCATTGATGCTGCTGAAATCTCTGTATACATTTCAGAGAATTGTAGCAGAAACGATAGGACAGAGTGTTTCGTTTATGCGGGTATTTGTCCCCTGTTTTTGTACAGGGATGTTTTTTTCATCGAATGTTTATGCCTCTGCAGGCTTTTATCAGCTTGCCTTTATAGTTATTTATCTGGTGGAATGGGCATTTGAAAAAATTTTGCTGCCCTGCATCCATGTGTATGCTCTTTTGCAGATTTTTAATCATTTCTTTGAGGAAACACAGTTTGGCAATCTGGCGGATTTGTTAGCAACATTTGTGAACTGGGGCTTAAAAATTGCCGGAACGGCGGTACTGGGACTTAGTGTGGTGCAAAATCTGATAAATCCGGTAAAAGACCGCATGGCGCAGGGAACAGCGGCAAAGCTTGTTTCTGTTATTCCGGGAGCAGGAGGTGCTGCCGGCAGTATCAGTGAGATATTGCTGGGGTGCGGTATGATGATAAAAAACGGAATCGGAATCGCGGGAATGGTGTTATTGTTTTGTATCGGAGCCGGTCCGTTGGTGAAGACTGCGATTATTACACTGCTTTATAAGCTTGTGTCGGCAGTTGCAGAACCGCTTTCAGATAAAAGAATTTCCGGGTGTATGAAGCAGTTGTCGAATGCGGCGGTACTTTATATGAGAGTACAGGGCTATTGTCTGTTATTGTTTTTTATAGCGATAGCACTTGCTGTCTGTGCCACGAGTTTTTCTTTTTAAAAAGGACAGCGGAGCCGGCTTACAGAGAGGAAAGGATGGTTGAATGATTTTAGAGTATGTAAAAGGATTTCTGGTACTTTTTTTATTGATAAAGGTTTTGCTGTATTTTGTTCCTAAAAATGTGTTTCGGAAGTATATTTCCTTTTTTTCGGGGGTGATTCTGGTAATCGGACTGTTACAGCCGGTATTGAGGATATTTGGACAGGAGGAAAAAATATTGCAGAAACTGCAGTATGAGCAGTGGGAAGAAGAAATCTTACAAATAACAGCTGGTGCAGATGCGTTGATGGAAGAGGGGGAGCAGTTTCTTACAAACTATTATTCGGAACCGACAGAAAAACAGATAGAAATAGAAGGTATTCAGATTGAAGATGTCGTAATTGAAAAGGAGACACAGGATGACTAGGAATAGGCAGTTTGACTGGAAAAATATCAAAAAAACAGATTGGATTGTACTGGGACTTATCGGGGCAATTTTGCTGGTTATTATGCTGCCGGAAGGAAATAGCGGGGAGAATACCGGAAACCGGAGCAATATAGGAAGTGTAGAGAAAGTGTCTGCGGAAGGAGAAATATCGGGTTTGCCAGAAAAAAACGATGCGGAGAAATATGTTTCTTATTTAGAAGAAAAGCTGGAGGATGTGCTAAGAGAAATGGAGGGGGTAGGAAAAGTAAAGGTCATGATTACACTGTCTGACTCCGGAGAGACAATTGTGGAAAAGGATACAGTAGACATTACGAATACAGTCGATGAGACAGACAGTAATGGCGGAAGCAGAAATAGTAATGAGCGTGAGCTTCAGTCGGAAACGGTGCGGGTAGAAAGTGGAAGTACTTCCTATCCTTATGTGGGAAAAGAAATTCTTCCTACAATTGAAGGTGTGGTTGTTGTAGCAGAAGGAGGTGGAAACGCTATGGTAGTTTCGCAGATTTCTAAAGCTGCAATGGCATTATTCCCGATTGAAGCGCATAAGATTATTGTAGTTAAGATGAGCCAAGGGGGATGAGCGGTGAAAAGAATATTTCAGAAAAATCAGATAATGATTACAGCACTTGCGCTGATGCTTGCGGTGGCGGGATATTTTAGTTTTATGAATAAGGATATCAGCGATAAGAACATTGTTGCAGAGGCAAGTGCAGATTTACTGAAAGAAGAATATGAGATTTCGGATGAAGATGTTTTTACGGTAGACGATATTTTTGTGGCAGAAGAATTAATTGACTGGGATACGCAGACGGTAAGCGGTGAGGTGAACGGAGAAAATACGGATGTGTCGGTGAATGTAACAGGGGAAACGACGGGGACAGATGTGGCAGAGAATACGGAAGAAGTTATGAACCCGGGAGAAATCGTATTCACAAGTTCTACGATTACCAATATTGATTATGCTTCTGAAATGAAGCTGTCGCGTGAGCAGATTCGTTCGAAGAATAAAGAAACATTATTGGAAATTATTAATAATACCGCTATTTCTGATGATGTTAAACAGGATGCAGTGAATAAAATGATTGCCATGACAGATACTGCTGAACGTGAAAATGCTGCAGAAATGCTTCTGGAAGCAAAAGGTTTTACTGATGTAGTGGTTAGCATAACAGATGATTCCTGTGATGTGGTATTGAATATGGGTGAAGTTACAGATGCAAAGCGTGCACAGGTAGAGGATATTGTAAAAAGGAAAACAAACATTTCAGGTGAAAAAATTGTGATTACACCAATCGTAATCGGAGAATAGAGAATCGGAAAATTGTAAAAAATGTGTTTCGTATACTTGTGTTGGAAAATACAGGGCATACGAAACACATTTTGCGTTAAAAGCATAGATTTTTCTTGATTTTATGCAAATATCATTATATTCTAATAGACGACAAGTTGTCCTTTTCTGAGGATGTTTTTAATGATAAAATAGGATAATGCAGAAGAGGAACATGGAGGGTTATATTATGCAGAATAAGAAAAGAGTAATTTTAATTGTATTGGATAGCGTGGGCATCGGTGAGATGCCGGACGCGGCAGAATATGGAGATGCAGGCAGCAATACATTAAAGGCGGCTTCTACAAGCCCATATTTTTCTATGCCTAATATGAGAAAATTAGGTTATTTTAACATTGATGGTGTGAACATTGGAGAAAAAGAGGCAAATCCAAAAGGGGCATTTGCACGTATGACAGAAGTATCGAAAGGAAAAGATACCACTATCGGACACTGGGAGATTTCCGGTATTATTTCGGAATCACCGCTGCCAACTTATCCAAATGGTTTCCCACAGGAATTGTTGGAAGAATTTTCAAAACGTACCGGACGCGGTGTAATATGTAATCTGCCGTATTCGGGAACCGATGTTATACGTGATTATGGCGAAGAACATATGAAGACCGGAGATTTGATTGTGTACACATCAGCAGATTCGGTATTCCAGATTGCAGCACATGAAAGTATTGTTCCAATCGAGAAGTTGTATGAGTATTGTGAAATTGCAAGGGAAATGCTTCAGGGTGAGCATGGAGTAGGTCGTGTCATTGCAAGACCGTTTGAAGGCGAACCGGGTAACTTTAAACGAACCAGCCGCCGTCACGATTATTCTTTGCAACCGCCAAAGACAACAATGCTTGATGTTTTGAGTGCAAAAGGCTATGATGTGTGGTCTGTTGGTAAGATTATTGATATCTTTGCCGAAAAAGGTATTACAGAATATGTAAGAACTGCTAATAATGAAGAGGGTATTAAC
>CAYMTX010000094.1:0-9256 GCA_964393475.1 uncultured Roseburia sp.
GACATATACATACCAAGTGACCATGTAACATCTGCTGATGTCTCGCCTGCCCAGAAATGAGCAAGGTCACCAAGACCGATTGTATCAAACCAGAATACGTTGTTCAATGCATGATGTAAACCGGTTGGAATTAATAAACGGTTTAAGAATGCATAGATACCTGCACCAACTGCACCCATATTTGCGATACCCTGACCGATTGCTACTAATGCACCGAAAATTACAGGCCATACAAATAATAATACAACAGATACAATAATAGATACAACGCCTGCTACGATTGCTACACAACGTTTACCACTGAAGAATGATAATGCATCCGGTAATTTTGTACCTTTGAACTTATTGTAGCAAACAGCACCGATAATACCTGCGATAATACCGATGAATGGATTTGCAATCTTATTGAATGCCAGTGTCTTTGTTGCATTATCTGCAACTGACGGCATAAGTGTTGTAACAAATCCTGTGCTTAACAATGTAGTAATCATTAACCATGATGCTAAAGCTGCAAGAGCTGCTGTACCATCATTATCATCAGCCAGACCAACACCAACACCGATAACAAATAAAATTGCCATGTTATCAATTAAAGCTCCTCCGGCTTTCACGAGGAATAATCCTACCAATGGGAGAAATCCCGTAATGTCACCGCCCTGCATAGATGCCGGACAGAGTGCGTAACCGATACCCATTAAAAGACCGCATATAGGTAAGCAGGCTACAGGAAGCATCATCGCTTTACCAAGTTTCTGTAGATACTTCATAAAAAAACCCTCCTATGTTGTTTAAAAAATTTTATAATAAAAATTCATATCACGATGAATTTCTATTCGATTATAAATTGTTCTTAAAGAACTCTTCCATCGCTGCAATTGCCGTTGCTTCATCTTCACCTTCTGCAATCACTTTTACTTCGTTGCCCTGTTTTACGCCAAGTGCCATTACACCCATAACGCTTTTAGCAACTGTCTTTTTGCTTCCGAATTCTAATGTAATCGTACTTGTAAACTGCTTTGCCGCACTTACAATCTGTCCTGCAGGACGTGCATGAATTCCTAATTTATCGTTTACTACATAAGAAAATGATTTCATTTTAATTTCCCTCTTTCTTTTATAATTTTATTATTATTTTACCAATTCCATTACTGTATCGCCCGGTTGCACTACGCTTCCCGTCTTACGTCTCACTTCCTTGTAATCATCTGTGTTGCAGACAACGACCGGAATAATCGTATCAAAGCCTGCTGCCGCAATAGCTTCCTTATCAAACTCTAACAGCAAATCGCCTTTTTTAACAGTCGCACCATCTTCTGTATGAACCGTAAAGTGCTCACCATTTAATGTAACCGTATCTAATCCGACATGAATCAGGACCTCCGCTCCATTCTCAGAGATAAGACTCACTGCATGCTTAGTATCAAATACCATTGCCACAGTTCCGTCAAACGGTGCATATACTTTTGTATCAGTAGGCTTAATTGCCATACCTTTTCCCAGCATTTCTTCCCCAAACGTTGGGTCATTAATCTGTGAACTTTCTACTGCTTCGCCTGCTACCGGTGCATAAATTACTTCCGCATCGTCTTTTTTCTTCATAAAATCAAATAAACCCATCTCTTCCTCCTCATTTTCAATAATTATAGAACTATTCCGTATCTTCACCACTGATATTCGGCTGTATTCTTCTTATGTGAAGTGTTAAGTATGCTTTCTCTTCTTCTGCAATCTCATGATTACATTGCTCACGGATAAATAATGCAACCTTTTCACTTATCGCATATTCCCTCTTGTACAAGCTTTTAACCATGCGCACAAGTTCTTCTTCCTGCTGACACATCATCTGTCCCGCAAAAACACGGTAAGCCAAAAACTTCAAATGTGTCACAAATCTGGAATAATGCAATCCCAATTCATCCAGATTCATATCCAGTTCTTCGTCGACAATGTTTAGAATTTGCCGTATCAAAGTTGTGATATTCATTGTATCACTCATCGCTGTCTTATATTCAGCATTCACAAAATGCAATGCTATCGAAGCCGCCTCATCAACCGGGAGTTTTGCTCCCAAATCGTGTTCTACTAATGTCAGAGCATATTCTCCAATCAGATACTCACTCGGATAAAAACTTCTAACCTCCTGCAATAGCGGGTTTTCAAATACCACACCGGATTTATAACGCTCCAGTGCAAAATTAATATGATCTGTCAGCGATATATAAATACTATTACTTAATCTTCGCTGCATAACCTGCATTGCATAATCAATGATTTTCATGCATACTTCAAAATGTTCTAACGGAATGGACGAAACAAGTTCTCCAAACCGTCCGACATCAGATTCACTGTCCAAAATAAATCTTTTTTCTATTTTCTGTTCATCTACATGCTGACCGGCTTTTGCTTGAAAACCGATTCCTTTGCCCATGACTATCGTTTCCTTCCCATTGTCACCGGAAACAATCACCACGTTATTATTAATAATCTTCTCTATAATCATACTAAAAACAAAAAAACCAAATTTCAATCGTATACCCGTACAATTTGAAACTCGGTTTTGCCTACTATTACGCAGTAACAATCCTACACTTTTATAATATTTGTCACTTTTTTCAATTCCATTAATTATTTTATCAGTTATTTTGCACAATGTCAACGGGTTTTTATCCCATTTTCTTATTATTTATAACAATTCAGCCATCACCGGGAAAATGTACGAATCATACTCGTATGAAAGAGGACATTTTGCTGAGGGATGGCTGAACTGTTACGCTGCCTTTAACTTAAAGGTTCTTTGCTTTTACAAACACTTTACACTTTACATTTTTCTATTAAATAAGGCTAAGTGCATCTTCATCTGCAACCAATGTAAAATCCGGATGCATCTGCAAAATAGATGCCGGCACCTGTGGTGTCACAGGACCAAAAAATGCTTTCTTAACAATTTCTGCTTTATCCTTACCACTAACTACCATTAAGACTTTTCGAGCACTCATAATTGTATGTGTACCCATGGTATATGCCTCACGCGGCACTTCGTCTCTATTGTCAAAGAAACGCTGATTTGCATCAATTGTCTCATCTGTAAGTTTTACACAATGTGTTCCCATATCAAATGCATCACTTGGTTCGTTAAAACCAATGTGACCATCATGTCCGATACCAAGTAACTGTAAATCCACACCGCCAACACTTGCAATCACTGCATCGTATCTTGCACATTCTGCATCAGCATCCATATTTGTACCATCCGGAAGATTGATATTTTCCGGTTTAATATTCACATGATCAAATAAATTTCTATGCATGAAGCTCCAATAGCTTTCCTGATGCTCTCGCGGCAAACCACGATACTCATCTAAATTTACAGAAGTTACTTCTGAAAAATCTAAATCCCCATTGTTATACCATTCTACGATATTTTTGTATGTTCCAACCGGTGTACCTCCTGTTGCAAGGCCTAATACACAATCCGGTTTCATAAGTACCTGTGCAGAAATGATTGCTGCTGCTTTACGTGACATATCTTCGTAGTTTTTTGTGCGAATAATTCTCATTATATTCTCTCCTTTACTTAGCACTAGATTATTTTATTATACTCCCGGCCCATTAAGCCGTAAAGTATTTTATTCGTTTACAAAACTTACTTTTGCTGAAATCACATTCACTTTTCAAGAAATTTCTCTAAACTCTTATTAACTCCTCGTATAATTTCTCATACTCTTTTGCCGAGCGTTTCCACGAAAAATCCTGCTTCATGGCACGTTTTACCATTGCATCCCACTCTTTACGCCTATCATAATAAATCTCTAATGAGTAACGAATGGTATTTAACATCTCATGTGCATTATAATTTGCAAAAGAAAATCCGGTTCCGGTATGCTCATATTCATTATACGGCTCTACCGTATCTTTCAGTCCGCCCGTCTCCCTTACAATCGGAAGTGTTCCATAACGCATGCTCATCAACTGGCTCAACCCGCATGGTTCAAACAATGACGGCATCAAAAAGCTATCACAGGATGCATAAATGCGATGTGCCAAATCTTCAGAATAACCAATGTACGCCTTAATTTGTTCCGGATATTTCTGTTCAAAATACCGTAACATATCCTGATATCTATCCTCACCGGTTCCCAATACAATCATCTGTATTCGGGCTGTAGAAAGAAGCTCATCCATAATATATGCAACCAAATCCAATCCCTTTTGGTCTGTCAGCCTTCCTACCATGCCCATTAAACAAACATGTTCATCACATGGAAGTCCAAATTCTTTCTGAAGTGCCAGTTTATTAGCTTTCTTCCCGGTTTTCACATTTATTATCCGGAAATTCTGATGAATATCCTTGTCACTTTCAGGATTAAATACATCATAATCCAAGCCATTTAGAATACCATACACATCATTATGCCTTGCCGAAAGCACCCCATGCAGACCTTCACCACCTTCCGGTGTTAAAATCTCATCTGCATACGTTTTACTAACTGTTGTAATCGCATCCGCATATACCAGACCACCTTTCAGATAATTCGCTTCACCATAAGCTTCTAATTTATCCGCCGTGAAAATCTGCGATGGCAATCCGGTAATATCCATAACTTCCGAAAGAATCCAACGTCCCTGAAATTTAAGATTATGGATAGAAAATACAGTTTTCATACCTGCATAGTAATCTTGCGAACCATAAATTGTCTTTAAAAATACCGGAACAAGCCCCGTCTGCCAGTCATGACAATGAATTACATCCGGACAGAAATCGATATATGGCAACGCTTCTAAAACTGCTTTTGAGAAAAAAGCAAACTTCTCTACATCCTCATATATCTGATTATATGGCTTATCCCCTGCAAAATAGTACTCGTTATCTACAAAATAATACGTAACACCATCCATCTTCGTCTCGAAGATACCTGCATACTGTTTTCTCCAGTTTAAATCCACATAAAAATGACATTTAAAATAAAGCTGCTCCTTAAACCGGGAATCCATGCAGAGATATTGCGGAAGAATGATACGCACATCATATTCTTCTTTATTAATGTATTTTGGCAATGAGCCTGTTACATCTGCAAGACCGCCCGTTTTAATAAAAGGAACAGCTTCTGAAGTCGCAAATAATATTTTTTTCATAATTACCCCTCCACGTGTGATTCCACACAACCTTTAGAGTAATTATAATACTTTTTTGTCATAAAAGAAAGCACTAAAACATTTTATAATCCAAACGTATTCTATCCGTTATCAATGCTATGAATTCCGAATTGGTCGGTTTCCCTTTTCCCCTGTTAATCGTATATCCAAACATGTCATCCAGCGTATCCATCCTTCCTCTGCTCCATGCAACTTCTATTGCATGCCTGATGGCACGTTCAACACGACTCGGTGTTGTCTGATACTTTTTAGCAATCGTCGGATATAATATCTTCGTAATGGAATTAAGCATATCCATATCCTTAACCGACATTACAATGGCATCTCTTAAATACTGATACCCCTTAATATGTGCCGGGACTCCCACCTCGTGAATAATCTCTGTTACGTCTGCTTCCAAGTCCTCCTCTGTTTTTTCAACCTTTTTCTCTGCTTTCCCCGAAAAAGTCGGCATAATTTCCTGTTTTTTATCTACCTTTTCTTTTTTCGCACGCTTAATTCTGCTAATAATCATATTTTCATCAAATGGTTTCATTATGTAATAATCTGCACCAAGATTAAATGCATCTTCTGTCACACGATCCTGACCGATAGCACTGACCATAATAAACGTCGGCTGTTTTTTAATGCCTCTATCCTGGTTTACTCTATCTAAAACTCCCAGACCATCCAACTTTGGCATAACAATGTCTAACAAAACAACATCTGGTTCTTCTTCCTTTATTATCTTACAAATATCTTCCCCGTTTCTTGCTGTTCCCACTACATCCAGTTCTTTATCATTTGCAACGATATCTTCCAATAAACCCAACATCAATTCATTATCTTCCGCAATCGCTACTGTTAACTTTTCCATTCAATCCTCCTTGTTTTCGCCAAAAATTTCTATCTGCTATTACAGACAGCGGATTTTTCCTTTTAGTCATTCAGACAATTGTAGATTATATAACTTTTATTTCAAAAAAGAAAGAGTCCTTTTCTACAACGAACTCTCTCATTTCCCTACATTTTTTGTCCGTTTTGCTTACAAAACGATAATAAATGTAACCTCATATAAAATTTGTCGAAAAAAGTCAGTAAAATACTTTCCGCTTCTTACCTGATACAATCCAATGTATACCAAACGGTTGTTTCAATCTGATTTGCATTCGTTATGGTAGCAGTTCCATCCCCATCCTGTATCCCATAAGTACCAAAAAAGGCATGGTTACCACCCTCAATTACAAATTCTGATAAATCTTTCGGAAGATTCACTCTATATGTTTCATATTTCTCAGCATTCAACACGTTATCATTAGATCCGTACATAGAAATAACTTTCAAATCTGAAGTACTATAGTCTACCATCGAATATGCTGCACACAATACCAAACCCTCGTACTCCTCTAAATGCTTCTCTAAATAACTTGCAGCCATTGCACCACCGAGAGAATGCCCTCCAAGATACCAATTTGTAATCTCTGGATACAAGTAGCGATACTCTTCTGCTGCATCCATATCAAAAACCGCCAAATCAAAGGGCATTTCCACTAAAATACATGCCATTCCCGCTTCTGCATAGGCTCTCATTAATGGCGCATATGCATCATGTGCTACTTTTCCTCCCGGATAAAAAATCATACCTTCCACCGGTTCTATGGGCATAAACACAATTGCACCATCCAACTCTTCTACTGTTACAGTATCACTTGATACCAGTGCTTCCATAGCCTGTTCTGTCGCACGATATCCATCGTTCAAATACATAGCAACCGCACCTGTTATAAGTATCAGCACTCCTGACATTATAGCCAATGCGATTATTCGTTTTTTCTGTTTCTTTTGCATTTTTATCCTCGTTTCATCAAACATAAAGAAATTATTACATAATGTTGTATATTATATCAAAAAAATCTTGTCTTTACCACCGAAAATGATATAATAATCAGTCGTAAAATATTTTTTCGGAGGCAGACAAATGAATCAAAATAATGATAAATTTCAATTTCATATTGGTATGCGTAATATAAAGACAGCTATTGCAGCCACACTATGTGCGCTCATATATTATCCATTCGACCGTAATCCTACCTTTGCATGTATTGGTGCAATCTTTGGAACAGGAAGTGACATGGGGAATTCCTGGTTAAATGGCGGAAATCGTTTATTCGGCACCATCATCGGTGGCATACTTGGCATGTTTCTTTTTAAAATATACATCAGTTACTATCCAAACGGCGGTACAGAACTATTATTATTCTTTCTGCTCTTCATTGGCGTTATCCTTTTAATTTTAGTGAGCCAGTATTGTAAATGGCCGGGAGCCATTCAGCCAGGCGGCGTTGTATTATGTATCATTTTATTTAACACGCCTGTGGATACCTATATTTCTTATTCCTTAAATCGTATGTTTGATACCGGTGTCGGTGTCGTTATCGCATTATTAATCAATCTTCTCTTTCCAAGAGAACGTGTTGTAAAGTGGCGAGAAGGAATCTTCAAAAAAATAAGTTCAAAATAATACATAAAACCGTTATCCGACTGTTTTACAACTTTCAGATAACGGTTTTCTTCTATTCTATCCGGTATATTTTCGCATCATGAGCTGCTACATTTGCTGCAAGCATACCATTTGCAATCCTTTCCTCTGTATCACTCCACAATTCAACTGCAATCGTTTCTGTCGATTCTAAACCATAAAACTGCTCTATTTCTTCTATTCTAACAGACAGCTTTTGTTCTTCTTCTCTCAGATTAAATAACGCAATGTATTTTTCATCTGTTTTTGCATTATAACAACTCCATACTGCATACTCTTTCCTGCGCTCTACCTGTTTACCCACATAATCATTCGAAAGCAGTTTTAATATGTTTGTATTTGTCAGCAACGATAATGTCCAGTCGTCCATTTTCGTTAATTCCGCACCAATCATTAAAGGCGAACCAAACACACACCAAAGTGTCATCATAGTCCGTTGTTCTTCCTGCGTAAAATTTGTCATACGTTCATCAGCAAAGCCTTGTCCGATAATACCTAACGGAAGCATATCACAATCCGGATAACTCCCCTTATTTACATGGCTCTGCCACAATTCACAACGTTCAAACATATGTAACAGTAAATCCCAATTATCCCAGAAATCGTCTGTTATACGCCACATATTCGCGTATTTTTCATAATGCCATGCTTTTTCAATAAGCGCTGGTCCCGGCGAAAGACTAAGCACGATATCTCTGCCACATTTTTCAATCGCCTTTGCCAGCATTTCAATTTCATGTGCTGCCGAATATTGGTCATGCGGATACATATTGGTATTGCAAATATCATCACATTTGATATAATCCACTCCCCACTCTGCATACAATTTCAAAATCGAATCATAATATGCCTGCCCCGGTCGCTCCTCACTTTCCGGCGCACCACAATTCCCTTTTCTTACACCGTACATATCAGGATTCCATTTACAAACAGACGATGGGTCTGCCACATGGCAGGAATTCACACTGCTTTCCAGAATCGGAAGATGCTTATGAGCCGCTTCTCTTGGTATACCACGCATAATATGAATTCCGAATTTTAAACCTTTTTCATGTACATAATCAGCCAACGGCTTAAATCCTGCTCCGTTTGCAGAAGACGGGAATTTCTCCGGACATGGTAAAAAACGACCATATTCATCCATTTCATTTTTTCCAAACGGTATGTACTGATATTTATCACGACAGGTTGCTGTGTTCCATGCATACCACTGGATATCTACCACTATATACTCCCAGCCAAACGCTTTTAAATGTTCTGCCATATAATCTGCATTTGCCTTAACCTGTGCCTCGTTCACATTTGTGTCATAATAATCATAACTGTTCCAGCCCATCGGAGCTTTATTCATCATTAATTTCATGGTTATATCCCTTTCCGATTCATTGACACAAGTATAACATATTAAATTTATGAAATCTTTGCATTATTTATATATTTCAATTGTTTTATTGCATTTATTGCTTTTTTACATTCTATCAGAGTCCATACATAACATTTTTATTTAATTAGAAAGAAATTTTTATTAAAAATCAGGAAAGAAAATTTAACAAAATTTAACATATTCTTCTTTATATCTTATGT
>CAYMTX010000095.1:0-9253 GCA_964393475.1 uncultured Roseburia sp.
GAATATCATCGACCATGAGAACATCAATATTACGATATTTATCACGGAACCGGTTCATAGCAGAAGCATTACCGCTACGGATAGATTCAATAACTTCATTTGTGAAATCTTCAGAAGTTACATATAAAACCTTCGCGTCAGGATTACCTTCTAATATGAAATGACCGATGGAATGCATCAAGTGAGTCTTCCCAAGTCCGGGTCCTCCATAGATATAAAGAGGATTATAGGCTTCACCCGGTGATTCAGCTACAGCCAATGAAGCAGACTGTGCGAAACGGTTGTTACTTCCAACGACAAAAGTTTCGAATTTATAGTTAGGATTTAAGTTCGATTTCTCAGCAGCTTCAGAAGTAAATTTTTTCTTTTCTTTATTATTAGTGTTAAGAGCGCATGCCTGCTCTGGTAAAATAAATTGAATGTCATATTCAATACCGGTAATCTCAGCAATTGCAACCTTTAACGGAAGTTGGTATTTCTTTGAAATGTAGTTCAGAGTCATCTGAATAGAAGGAACTAAGATATATAAAGTATTCCCTTCTACGCCGAACACTTCCAAAGGGCGAATCCAGGTATCAAAAGAGATATCTGAGATATCATGTTCTGCTTTAACTGTATGTAATATTTCATCCCATTTGTCTAAAATATGGTCCATTTTATATCCCCGTTTTCTAAAAAGCATTATTATCTACTATTTTACAATATTTCAAAGCTTTTATCAACGCTAAATTATGTGGGAAAAAAGTTCATGGGGTGGGGATAATACGTGGATAATAAAATGGCTAAAAAAGGCAAATAAGGCTTTATGTAAAGTAGTTAAATTATAATGTTAATAATATAAAAAGACTTATCAACCTAGAAAAATGTGGTTTTTTTCCATATATAAACAAAATATTATCGTTTTATCCACAAGTTATCCACAAATTGAGGATAACTTATGTAAACGGGGAGTTATCCACATTTTTGTGAAAAAATTATTTAAAAAGAAAATTACAAGATATTGAAAAAAAAGAGTTTCTTCCTTATATATATAGTGGTTTATTTTATAAATGTCAGTAAATATAAGGGATTGCAATATTTTTCGCTTGACTTAAGCGATTTTTTTGTTATAATGAAACATGATGTTTTTTAACGTAGAGGAGGTGGATTAATAATGAAGATGACATTCCAACCAAAAAAGAGACAGAGATCTAAAGTTCATGGATTTAGAAGCAGAATGAGCACTGCAGGCGGAAGAAAAGTATTGGCTGCAAGAAGATTAAAAGGTAGAAAAAAATTATCAGCTTAGGCCACATCTTATGTGGTCTTTTCTTCTTTTAAAAGGCAAATTGTTAAAGTTTGTGTAAAGAGGAAATGTATTATGAAATTTTCAGATTCATTAAAAAAGAATAAGGATTTTCAGAATGTATACAGAAAAGGTAAATCTTATGCCAACCGTTATTTTGTAATGTATGTTCTGAAAAACGAAACAGAACAAAATCGTTTAGGAATATCAGTTAGTAAAAAAGTAGGAAATAGTGTTATAAGACATCATTTAGCTCGATTAGTACGAGAAGCATACAGACTACATGAAGACATGTTTAATAGTGGTTTAGACATTGTAGTCATCGCAAGAGGAGCAGCAAAGGATATCTCATATCATCAGACAGAGAGTGCGCTGTTACATCTTGGAGGTCTTCATAATATCATAGTAAAAACAGAAAAGAAGATGGAATCATTTTGAAAAAAATTTTAATTGCTTTAATTAAATTTTATAGAAAATATCTTTCTCCAATGAAAACAACGAAATGTCCTTATTATCCAACCTGTTCGACATACGGACTGGAGGCAGTAGAAAAGTATGGGGCTATTAAAGGGGGAGCATTGGCTTTGTGGAGGATATTAAGATGTAATCCTTTTTCAAAAGGTGGATATGATCCAGTTCCATAGCGGAGGTATTTTAAAGTGACAGAGTTATTGTTAACTGCTTATGATGGATCTATTCTGGGACCTATCGCCAAAATTTTGGGTTGGTTAATGAATGGAATCTATAATGTAATGGCAGCTATTGGTATTGAGAACGTTGGTTTAGCTATTATTATTTTTACAATAGTTATGTATATGTTAATGTTTCCAATGACATATAAGCAGCAGAAATTTTCTAAATTATCGCAGAAAATGCAACCGGAACTTCAGGCAATCAGAAAAAAATATGAGAATAAAAAAGATCAGAATTCTGTAATGGCCATGAATGAAGAGACACAACGTGTTTATGAAAAGTACGGTGTGTCTATGACAGGTAGTTGCGGTCAGATGCTGATTCAAATGCCGATTTTATTTGCACTTTATCGTGTATTTATGAATGTACCTGCTTATGTTGTAGGTGTAAAAGAACATTTTATTCCATTAGCTGAAGGTATCATGTCTACAGAAGGTTATGCTGCTAAAATGACACAGTTGGTTGCTGATAATTCAATTTATACTCAGCCGGCAGTTGATTTTACACAGACTGATGTAGGTGTTATTACCAACTATACGATTGATGTTTTAGCAAAATTAGGTACAAAAGGATGGAATTCTTTGTCAGAAGTATTCCCAACATTAGAGGATACAATTGCTTCTACATATGAAACTGTATCTAAGATTAATGCGTTAGGACCTTTAAATATTTCTGATACACCATGGCAGATTATCAAAGAGGGATTTGCTACAGGAGCTATTTTAGTTGCATTTATTGCATTATTAGTTCCGGTTGCTTCTTATTTATTCCAGGTTTTAAATATGAAGATGATGCCAACCTCTAATAGTGATAATCAGAATGATGCTATGACACAGCAGATGAGTATGATGAATAAGACAATGCCGCTTATGTCATTATTTATGTGTTTTACAGTTCCTGTAGGTCTTGGTATTTATTGGGTAATGAGTTCTGTAGTGCGTTTAGTACAACAGTACTTCTTAAATAAACATTTTGAGAAGATTAACTTAGATGATATTATTAAGAAGAATCAGGAAAAGGCAAAAGCAAAACGTGAAAAAATGGGTATTGCTGAGAATCAGATTAGAAATGCAGCTCAGATGAATACCAGAACCATGTCAGATAAAGCAAACACAGCAACAGTTGCTGAAAAAGAAGCTTTATTAGAAAAAGCAAGAGAAGCAAAAAATAATGCTAAACCGGGTAGTATGACAGCAAAAGCGAACATGGTAAAAGAATTTAACGAAAGAAATAGTAGAAAATAGTGAAAGGTAGGGGTTACCTGTTATGGAATATATTGAAATTTCAGCAAAAACAGTAGAAGATGCCTTGACAGAAGCTCTTGTAAAGTTAGGCGCTACAAGTGATCAGGTTGAATATGAAGTAGTAGAAAAAGGAAGTGCCGGATTTTTAGGAATCGGTAGTAAACCGGCAGTTATCAAAGTTCGTAAGAAATGCTCTACAGAAGATAGTATTCGTGAATTTTTAGGAAAAGTTTTTGATGCAATGGAACTTGAAGTTGAAATTGTAATCACAAATGAAGATAAAAATTATGCTGTAGATTTAAAGGGAGCTGATATGGGAGTTCTCATTGGTAAGAGAGGACAGACATTAGATTCTCTTCAGTATTTAACAAATCTTGCAGTAAATAAGAATGCAGAAGAACATGTTAAGGTTAAAATTGATACAGAAGATTACCGTAACAGAAGAAAAGAAACATTAGAAAATCTTGCAAAGAATATTGCTTATAAAGTAAAGAGAACAAAACGTGCTGTTTCTTTAGAGCCAATGAATCCTTTTGAAAGAAGAGTTATTCATTCTGCATTACAGAATGATAAATTTGTTACAACACACAGTGAAGGGGAAGAACCTTACAGACATGTAGTTGTTACATTAAAGAGAAACGATAGAAAAGAAAGATAATTTTTAAAAATAAAGAGTATCCTTCCTTGCCCCAGGCAGTGAACAGGGTACTCTTTTTTAAAAATTTAAAAACAGAAAAACGGAGGTCATCTTATGCAGACAGATACAATCGCTGCAATTGCAACTGCTATGTCAAATTCCGGAATTGGAATTGTCCGTTTAAGTGGAGATGAAGCAGTTTCGATTGTTGATAAACTTTTTGTAATGCCTAATCACAAAAAGCTGGCAGATATGCCAACTCATACCATACATTACGGCCATATTAAAGATGGAGATGAAGTTATAGATGAAGTAATGGTTCTTCTCATGAGAGGACCAAAGAGCTATACAAGAGAAGATACAGTAGAGATTGACTGTCATGGTGGTGTATATGTGGTAAAAAGAGTGTTAGAGACTGTTTTGAAACATGGTGCCAGACCTGCAGAACCGGGAGAGTTTACAAAACGTGCATTTTTGAATGGCCGTATTGATTTATCACAGGCAGAGTCTGTTATTGATATTATTCATTCGAAAAATGAATTTGCGTTGAAGAGTTCTTTAAGTCAATTATCAGGTGTTGTTTCGAATAAAATTAAAGATATCAGAGCAATGATTTTACATGAAATTGCGTTTATTGAGACGGCTTTAGATGACCCGGAGCATATTAGTATTGATGGTTATAGTGAAAATCTGGCTGTAATTGTAAATGATGCAATAGATAAGGTTCAGGTTTTATTAAAAAATAGCGATAATGGTAAATTATTAAAAGAAGGCATTTCTACTGTAATCGTAGGAAAGCCAAATGCCGGAAAATCTTCTCTTTTGAATACATTGGTCGGAGAAGAACGTGCAATTGTAACGGATATTGCAGGAACTACCAGAGATGTATTAGAAGAACAGATTAATTTGAATGGTATTATTTTGAATGTAATCGATACAGCAGGTATCCGTGAAACGGATGATGTTGTTGAAAAAATCGGTGTAAGCAAAGCAAAGAAGTATTTGGAACAGGCAGATTTAATTATTTATGTGGTAGATACTTCTACTGAGTTGGATGAGAATGATTTTGAAATTATGGAAATGTTAAAGGAACGTCAGGCAATCATACTTTTGAACAAGTCTGACTTGACACCGTTGACAACTATTGCAGATATTTCAAAACATGTGGATAAGAAAATGATTCAGATTTCTGCAAAAGAGCAGAGTGGAATGGAAGAATTTGAAGATTGCATTAAGGAAATGTTTTTTACAGGAGAGGTTTCCTTTAATGATGAAGTTTATATTACAAATATTCGTCACAAAAATTCTTTACAAGAAGCACTTAAGAGTTTACAGTTAGTATTGAGAAGTATTGAAGATGAAATGCCGGAGGATTTTTATTCGATTGATTTGATGAATGCTTATGAGGAGCTCGGAAGAATCATTGGAGAAGCAGTAGAAGATGATTTAGTAAATGAAATCTTTAGCAAATTCTGTACCGGTAAGTAAATATAGAAAGGATAAAGTAACAGGGTAAATATGTCTGAGAATATGATGAATAGAAACAAACTGGAAGAGACATATGACGTAGTAGTTGTGGGTGCCGGTCATGCAGGTTGTGAAGCAGCACTGGCTTGTGCACGTCTTGGATTAGAGACTGTTATTTTTACAGTAAGTGTAGACAGTATTGCGCTGATGCCGTGTAATCCGAATATTGGAGGAAGTTCTAAAGGGCATTTAGTTCGTGAAATTGATGCACTTGGCGGTGAAATGGGTAAAAATATTGATAAAACATTTATCCAGTCTAAAATGTTAAATAAATCAAAAGGTCCTGCGGTTCATTCTTTGCGTGCCCAGGCAGATAAATTTAACTATACTATGGAGATGAGGAAAACACTGCAGGATACGGAACATTTAACCATCCGTCAGGCAGAGGTTTCTGAGATTATTACAGAAGAATATGAGTGTGATGGCACCTTTGAAAAGAAAATCACCGGTGTAAAAACATTTTCAGGTGCGACTTATTATGCTAAGGCAGTTATTTTGTGTACCGGAACTTATTTAAAGGCAAGATGTTTGACAGGTGAGATGATTATGCATACCGGTCCAAATGGATTGCAGGCAGCAAATTACCTGACAGATTCCTTAGTAGAAAACGGAATTGAGATGTATCGTTTTAAGACCGGTACACCGGCTCGTATTGATAAGCGTTCCGTTGATTTTTCTAAAATGGAAGAGCAGAAAGGGGATGAAAGAGTTGTACCGTTCTCTTTCACAACCAATCCGGAAGACGTTCAGATTGATCAGGTATCATGCTGGCTTACTTATACGAATCCGAAAACTCACGAAATTATTCGTAACAATTTAGACCGTTCCCCATTATATGCAGGTATTATTGAGGGAACTGGTCCTCGTTACTGTCCGTCTATTGAGGATAAAGTAGTAAAATTTGCAGAGAAAGACCGTCATCAGATTTTTATTGAACCGGAAGGCCTGAATACAAACGAGATGTACGTTGGCGGTATGTCCAGTTCTTTACCGGAAGATGTTCAGCATGAAATGTATAAAACATTACCTGGTTTAGAAAATGTAAAAATTGTGCGTAATGCATATGCGATTGAATATGACTGCATTAATCCGAATCAGCTTTTTGCGACATTGGAATTTAAGAAAATAAAAGGTCTTTATGCAGGTGGTCAGTTTAACGGAAGCAGTGGATATGAAGAGGCAGCCTGTCAGGGACTAATTGCAGGTATTAATGCATCTATGGATATCATGGGAAGAGAACAGATTGTATTAGATCGTTCTCAGGCGTATATTGGTGTGTTAATTGATGACCTTGTTACAAAAGAAAATCACGAGCCATACCGTATGATGACATCCCGTGCAGAGTATCGTCTGTTACTTCGTCAAGATAATGCTGATTTACGTTTGTCAAAAATCGGTTATGAAATCGGCTTGATTTCAAAGGAACGATATGATTGGGTTTGCAAAAAAGAAGAACTCATTGCGCAGGAAATTGAAAGAGTATCACAGGAGAGAATCGGCGCAAATAAAGAAGTACAGGCATTATTGGAAAGCTATGGAAGTATACCATTAAATACAGGAGTGAGTTTAGCAGAGTTAATCCGTCGTCCGGAATTGGATTATGAGAAACTTGCTCCAATTGATAAAAACAGACCTGAATTAGCTTATGATGTTGTAGAACAGGTTAACATTAACATTAAGTATGACGGTTATATAAGCAGACAGATAAAGCAGGCAGAGAACTTTAAGAAGCTTGAGAAAAAAATGATACCGGAAGATATTGATTATGATGCAGTTCCGAGCTTAAGAATTGAAGCAAGACAGAAACTGAAATCATACAGACCAATTTCTATTGGTCAGGCTTCCCGTATTTCAGGTGTATCTCCTGCTGATGTGTCGGTGTTGCTTGTATATATGGAACAGTTAAAACATATGTAAAGTCAGGATACTGATTTATTAGGTAGCAATTGAATTACTGTGAGCTATTAAAGAGGTTTTTATGAATTATAATACAGAAAAATTCCGTAAAGGGTTAGAAGAACTTAAGGTTAACTTAACGGAAAAGCAGATAGAACAATTTTTGAAATATTATGAAATGTTGATAGAAAAGAATAAGGTTATGAATCTGACTGCAATTACAGAATATGAAGAAGTAATTGAGAAGCATTTCTTAGATAGTATTTCGTTGTGCCGGGTTTATGATTTGACCAAGCCGGTGAAAGTGCTCGATATGGGAACAGGTGCAGGTTTTCCGGGAATACCGCTTAAGATTGCATTTCCGGAAATAGAGATTATGTTAGCAGATTCTCTGAATAAAAGAATTAAGTTTTTGGATGAAGTAGTTGAAGAATTAGGACTGCAGAAAGTAACAACTATTCATGCAAGAGCAGAGGAACTTGCGAGAAACAAAGAACATCGTGAAAGTTATGATTTGGTAGTATCCCGTGCAGTTGCAAATCTTTCAACGTTAGGGGAATATTGTATTCCATTTGTAAAAATAGGAGGTAATTTTATTTCCTATAAATCCGGTGAAATTGAAGAAGAAGTAAGCGGAGCAAAAAATGCAATAAAGATTTTGGGAGGTCAAATTAAAGAAGTATATAAGTTTGATTTATCCGAACAAAAGAGGTCTTTTGTTACGATTGAAAAGATTAAGACAACGCCGAAGACATATCCGAGAAAGGCAGGAACTCCTTCTAAGGAACCGCTATAGATTAATAAAAAATAAACATTCTTTAAACACCTATTTAATATAAAAAGTCTATACTAAATTCATCAAAAAATGGTGGAGGTAAAGAAGAATGATTTATTTAGCAATGAATGTTTTGGTAGAGGTAATGGAAGTTATATTAAATGTAATTATGCATCTTGTTGTACCTGATATGTTTTAGTAAAAATTTGGTCTGAATTGCACTTCGGCGGGTTGTTTTACAATGTTGACAACCCGCCGAAGTCTGAGAATCTCGCTTGCGAGATTCTTTTTTAGTTATTCAAAAACATATCAATAATTTCATAAAGCTTATCAGTTACTTCTAAGTGTGGAAGTTCCTTAGCGTTAGAAATGTATGCAGCCTCGATAGAATTATTTAAGCGGCAATAGTCGTCAATTTTTTTGACAAAATTATTACCATATCTGCTCTGAATTAAATAGAGTGGAATATCTAATTTTTCTAAAGCATGATTGATACTATTATCGGTGTAGTGACCTTCGATGCTGGCCATTAAATATTTACCGCCACTATTTTTTTTATGAGCGCTTTCGTAAAATGCATCAATTAATTTAGAAGATACAAGCTGAGGTTTGGCATAGAATCTCTCGCGGAAAGTTTTCGTAATATTTGTGTTACTGATAATTATATGATATAAAAATGTGCCGATAATTGGTAATTCCAGTAATGTTTTACGAACAGATGCATATTTATCAGGATTAATTTTTAAGGATTCTAATTCCGGTGGGTTAATACCAACGATGCGGTTAATGATTTCTTTGTTATTATTATGAGCAAGCACTACGAATGATAAAGAACGGTTGCTTGCGATGACATCAACTTTTTCTCCGATGACATCTTTTATAAAATCTGTGATTAACTGTACAAATAAGAAGTTCGTATAAGTTAAGAATGGTTTATCTGATCTGCCACAACCAATAAGGTCGATGGTGTATACAGTATGTTTTTTTTCTAATTTTTTAATAAGGTTTGTCCATTCTTTGGAACTGCAGATAGGATCTAAACTATGAACCAGTAAAATAGGAGAACCTTCTCCACGTTTGGTATAAAAGATTTCACCATTCTTCCAGTTATAAAACTGACCTTTTGCTGTAGTTAAAATATTTTTCATTTCAGCAGTAGTTGTAATAAAACGATTTACGATGTGGATAGTTCCAGC
>CAYMTX010000096.1:0-9177 GCA_964393475.1 uncultured Roseburia sp.
AAAGTAATATCATTGTAAGCAAAAATGTTCGGATATAGCACCGAATCCCTCATTTCAACATCAAAAACCGCTCAATCGAGCGGTTTTTTTGTGTTATAAAATTTGAATCTTGAATAAGTGAGTTTGTTGTTTTAGTGCAGAGACATTTTTTGCGGTCCGACAGATGAAAATATTTTGTATACGAGCAAAAAAGAAAAGAGTATAATGAGTGTTAGTGAAATTGGGAAGATGAGTTGAAAGGATAGAAGAAGAGGGATAATGGCAAGGGACTTTACAACGGGAAAGATAACACCGATATTGCTTAAATTTACAATTCCACTTGTGTTGGGGAATATTTTTCAGATGACGTATAATGCAGTTGACAGTATTATAGTGGGAAGATTTGTAGGGAAAGAGGCACTTGCCGCAGTTGGAGTTTGCAATCCAATTATGACAGTGATGCTTCTTTTTATGAATGGTCTGTGTATCGGTGCAGGGATTCTTATGGGGAACCAGTATGGTGCGAAGGATTATGAAACACTTCATCGGCAAATTAGTACGACAATGATAGCGGGTGTTATTTTTTCGGTCGTAATTTCGATACTGGGAGCGGTATTTTCTGCTCAGATTTTGCATTTTCTACGAATCGAGGAGGCATTGATTCCTCTAACAACAGAGTATTTAAGTGTCATTATGCTTGGAATGGTTTTTTCGTTTATTTATAATTTCTATGCGGCAGTTTTTCGGGCACTGGGGGATAGCAGGACACCGCTTTTGTTTCTTGTGGCGAGTTCGTTGATTAATATCGTGGGCGATTTGTTTTTTGTTATTATTTTAAAAATGGGTAGTCTGGGGTGCGCACTTGCAACAATTTTCAGTGAGTTGCTCTGTGCGTTAGCATGCGCATTGTATGTGCAGGCTAAATTTGATTTTTTAAAACTGAGAAAGGGATGGTTCGTTTTTGATAAATCTCTCTTGAAAAAGACAATCAGTTATGGCTGGGTATCAGCTATGCAGCAGGCAGTACCACCATTGGGGAAAGTATTTATGCAGAGCGCGGTAAATACCATGGGTGTATCGGTTATTGCGGCATTTGCAGCTGCATCCAGAATTGATGATTTTTGTTACACACCGGAACAGAATATTGCACATGCAATGACTGCTTTCATGGCGCAGAATAAAGGAGCGGGCAGAATGGACAGAATGAAAGCCGGATTTCGGGAAGGAATGATGATTGAATTTGCTTATGGTCTGCTTGTACTTTTGATTGGTTTTTTCGGAGCGGAGTGGCTGATGGGATTGTTCTCAACGGATGCGGAAGTGGTGAGTGAGGGTGTGAAGTATATGAGAATTATCTCATTTGCATATTTACTTCCGGCGGCAACAAATGGGATACAGGGATTTTTCCGTGGAATCGGTGATTTGAAAGTGACATTGATAAGCAGTCTGGTGAATGTGGTAGTCCGTTGTATAGTGATTTATCCGTTTTTGAAGTATGTATATAATGGAATTGAGGCATTTCCGATTACTTATGTAATCGGCTGGCTATGTATGCTGGTGGCGGAACTGCCACTGTTGATTCGGACTTACCGTATGTATGGAAATGGTACTGAATAAGTATGAAATAAGCAGAAAGGAAAGCGGAACTATGGAGTATTCAGGAATTTATCATGAGGCGGACAAGCGGTATTGTTTTGCCTTAGATAAGGGGAAATTTGTAATTCGTATTCAGACGAAAAAGGATGATATGCGGAAAGTAATTTTACATTGGCAGGATAAGTGTATCCCGATAGAGCGGATAGATACGAGAGATTCCTGCGAAATGGAAAAGGTGGCGAGTGACCGTTTTTATGATTATTATGAAGCAGTCGTAGAAATGGATGTTATCTGTCTGCGCTATTATTTTGAATTAATAGATAAGGAAGAGCAAGTTGCTTATTTTGGTAATTGCGAGTTTTATGAGGATGAAATAGAGAGTATCCATTTCATGTTTAATTGTCCGCAGAACTTACGTGAAGAGGAGATATTTGATGTTCCTGAGTGGGCGAAAAATAAAATTGTGTATCAGATTTTTCCATCACGTTATGCTACAAGCAAGGACGTTTCGCCGGAACTTTGGTATAAAACACCGATTGGTGCACAGGATGATTTGCAGGGAGATTTGCGCGGGATTATCGAACATTTTGACCATTTGGTAGAGCTTGGTGTGGATATTATTTATATGACACCAATTTTTGCATCGACATCTACACACAAATATGATACGGTGGATTATTATCGGATTGATTCATCTTTTGGCACCGAGGAAGATTTGCGGGAGCTGGTAGAGTTGGCACATTCACATGGTATGTATGTGATACTGGATGGGGTATTTAATCATACATCTCCACAGTTTTTTGCTTTTGCGGATGTAGCAGAAAAAGGAAGAGAGTCAAAGTATTGGGATTGGTATTATATTGAAGATTACCCGTTAAAAGCAGAGCCTTATAAAAAACCAAATTTTAAAACTTTTGCATATTTCGGTGGAATGCCAAAACTGAATTTGCAAAATCCGGAGACTGCGGAGTATTTTATAAATGTTGCACGATACTGGACGGAGAGATGCAGTGTTGATGGCTGGAGGTTGGATGTAAGCGACGAAATCAGTCATATATTCTGGAAAAAATTTCGAAAAGCTATTCGGGAGATAAATCCACAGGCACTTTTGATCGGAGAGGTGTGGTATTTTGCGAGAGATTTCATGGAAGGTGATGAGTGGGATACAGTCATGAATTATGATTTCTTCTTTGGAATACAGAAACTTATTGCTCAGGGAAGTATTACTGTTTCGCAGTTTATGGAGACATTGGGACGTTTACGTGGAAATCTGCATAACGAGGTTTACCCGGTTCTGTGGAATCTGATAGACAGTCATGATACAGCGCGTTTTCTGCATGTTTGCGGAGAGCAGAAAGAGAAGCTTAAAATGGCGGCGGCATTGCAACTTTTATTGCCGGGTATGCCATTTATTTACTATGGCGATGAATATGGTATGACCGGTGGTGATGACCCGGATTGCAGACGTGGTATGGTATGGGATAAAGAAAAGCAGGACACTGCGATATATGAGTGGTATTGTAATCTGATACATATGAGAAAAGCCCATCCGGCGATTACGGAGGGAAAGGTAACTTCATGTAGCTGCGATGATGAAAAGGGACGCATTGTTGTGACACGCGAGTTGGGAGAAGAACGGGTTACGATGATGTTTGATATAAAGAATTGCACGATTGACGTTTTACCATTTAATTAAAAAGAGACTGACGAATTAGAAGTAACTGTGGTATACTTGGGGGAAGGACTAAATATCAGACAAAGGAGAAGTGTTGTGATGAAATATGATTTTACGACAATTATGAACCGTGAAGGAAAAGACGCGATTGCAGTAGATATGATTCCGATTCCGGGAGCAGAGATTAAGGAAGGATTTTCGAAAATTCCGATGTGGATTGCAGATATGAATTTTGCGACGGTTCCAACCATTCAAGAAGCAGTAGTAGAGAGAATGGCACATCCGGCTTACGGCTATTTTATGCCAAGTAAAGAGTATTATGATGCTATTATTAACTGGCAGAAAGAGCGTAATGGGGTAGAAGGGATTACACCGGAACATATCGGCTATGAGAATGGTGTATTAGGCTGTGTTGCTTCTGCACTCAATGCGTTTACTTCACAGGGAGAGCCGATTCTCGTACACAGACCTTGTTATGTAGGTTTCCTTCATGTATTGGAAGACTTAGGACGCAAGGTTATCTACAGTGATTTGAAAAAAGATGAAAACGGCGTATGGCGCATGGATTTTGAAGATATGGATAAGAAGATAAAAGAGAATAAGATTCACTTTGCAATCTTCTGTACTCCGCATAATCCAACCGGCCGTGTATGGGAACGAGAAGAAATTGAAGGTGCCATGAAGGTTTATAAAGAGAATGACTGTGTAGTTGTTTCCGATGAAATCTGGTCTGACCTTATTCTGGACGGACATAAGCATATTCCGACCCAGACAATATCAGAAGATGCAAAGCAGCGTACAATTGCAATTTATGCGCCTTCGAAGACATTTAACCTTGCAGGTCTGATTGGCTCTTACCACATTATCTATAATAAATATCTGAGCGATAAAGTAAAACGTGAAGGCTCTTTGACACATTATAATTCTATGAATGTATTATCCATGCATGCCTTAATCGGTGCATATCGTCCGGAAGGTCAGGAGTGGTTAGAAGAACTGCGACAGGTTTTAACAGAAAATGTAAATTATGCTTATAATTTTATTGCCGACAATTTCAAAGGAGTGAAGCTTTCCAAGCCGCAGGGTACATACATGTTATACCTGGATGTGGAAGAGTGGCTGAAGGAAAACGGAAAGACTTTGGATGAACTGTTAAAAGCCGGTGTCGAAGTGGGGGTTGTATGGCAGGACGGCAGACAGTTTGCGGTAGAGAATACGATTCGTTTGAATCTGGCAGTTCCGCATAGCCTTGTTGTAGAGGCGATGAACCGTTTGAAAGAATATGTTTTTTAAATTGAGGTAGTATGAGTAAGAAATCAGAACAGTATAAATTAATGAATGCGCAGTTAGCATCACTGATAAAGGATGTGCCACATCACATTGCAAATATGGCGAATGCTTCTGCACTGCTTTATCATACACTGGAAGATATAAACTGGGCGGGCTTCTATTTGTTGAAAGATGGTATTTTGGTGCTGGGACCTTTTCAGGGGAAAACCGCATGTATCGAAATTGCCGTGGGAAAAGGTGTGTGCGGTACGGCTGTAGAACGTGATGAAATTATACTCGTAGAAGATGTGCATTGTTTTCCGGGACATATTGCCTGCGATTTAGCATCTAATTCAGAGATTGTTCTGCCGATACATGTGAACGGAGAAATTATCGGAGTGCTTGATATCGACAGCCCCAAGACGGCAAGATTTGATGAAGAGGATAGGAAAGGGCTGACAGAATTTGTCCGAATCCTTGAAGAAGCAGAAATGTTTTTCTAAAGTATTGTCAATGTATCGCTTTAAAGTAAAAAAGTATTGACAAGATAACCGGAAATGGTTACGATAAAAAATATCTATTTTAAGTGAAAGAATGAGAGGAAAGCATTATGGAAATGAATATGGAATTTATTAGAAAGCTTCCTACTCCGAAAGAACTGAAAGAGCAATTTCCGGTTAGTAAGAAGATTAAAGAAATCAAAGAGGCACGAGATAGAGAACTCAGAGATATTTTTGAAGGCAAAGAGGATAAGCTCATTTTAGTAATAGGTCCTTGTTCCGCAGATAATGAAGATGCGGTTATTGACTATATATCCCGTTTGCGTAAAGTACAGGAAAAAGTAGAGGATAAAATTTTTATCGTTCCGCGTATTTACACCAACAAACCGAGAACTGTGGGTACCGGCTACAAGGGTATGCTCCATCAACCGGACCCAGAGAAAAAAGAAGACATGTTAAAGGGCATTATTGCCATACGTGAACTTCACAGCAGAGCGGTGGAAGAGACAGGTTTTACTTGTGCGGATGAAATGCTTTATCCGGAGAATCACAGATATTTATCAGATTTATTATCTTATGTGGCAGTGGGTGCACGTTCGGTTGAAGACCAGCAGCATCGTTTGACGGCCAGCGGTATCGGTATTCCGGTTGGTATGAAAAATCCGACAGGCGGTGACATTGCAGTAATGATGAATTCTATTGTGGCAGCACAGAGCAGTCATATGTTTTTGTATCGCGGATGGGAAGTTAAGAGTCCGGGAAATCCGTTGGCACATGCGATTTTACGCGGTTATGTAGATAAATTCGGCCGCAATATTCCGAATTATCATTATGAAGATTTGCAACATCTTTTGGAAGCATATGCAGAGAGAAATTTGATGAATCCGGCAGTGATTATTGATACAAATCATTCTAATTCCGGCAAGCAATTCAACGAGCAGATTCGAATTAGTAAGGATGTCATGCATAGTTGTAAGGTGTCCGGGGATATTCATAAATTGGTAAAAGGCTTGATGATCGAAAGCTATATTGAGGATGGTGCCCAGAAGATTGGAGAAGGATGTTATGGTAAATCCATTACTGACCCATGCCTTGGATGGGAGAAAACAGAAAAATTAATTTACGACCTTGCAGAAGAGTGGTAAAGGAAAATGAAAAGGGTGTAAAATGCTGATATGCTTTTTACACCCTTTGTGCTATCTTAATGCAATTTCATCTATCTTTTTCAATTCTTCTTCTGAAAAATGTGTATTTTTCAGTGCCTGAATATTTTCCAAAATCTGTGCAGGTTTGGAAGCTCCAATCAGTACACTCGTTACGATATTATCGCGGAGTACCCATGCTAAAGCCATTTCGGCCAATGACTGACCACGTTCCAAAGCGATGTCATTTAATGCACGGATTTGTGCAAGGCGTTCTTCCGTTAAGGCGGTTTCTTTTAAAAACCGGCTGTCTGTACGAATACGGCTATCTTCCGGTATGCCATGCAAATAACGGTCAGTGAGCATACCTTGTGCCAATGGAGTAAACGCAATGATGCCTTTTCCCAACTCGGCAGCAGTATTTTTTAAACCATTATTTTCGATAGTACGGTCGAAAATGGAATAACGGTTTTGGTTGATAACGAACGGACAACGGAGGTCGTTCAGAATAGCAGTTGCCTGTGCCAGATGTTCACCATCGTAATTAGACAATCCGACATATAATGCTTTACCGGAGGTAACTGCGGAAGCTAATGCCCCCATTGTTTCTTCCAATGGTGTATTCGGATCCATGCGGTGATGATAAAATATGTCTACATAATCTAATCCTAAGCGTTTTAAGCTTTGGTCGAGACTTGAAAGCAGATATTTACGGCTTCCCCAATCGCCGTAAGGACCGTCCCACATAGTGTAACCGGCTTTGGTGCTGATAATCAGTTCGTCCCGGTAGGTGTGCAAATCTTCTTTTAAGATACGACCGAAATTTTTCTCTGCGCTGCCGGCTTCCGGTCCATAGTTATTTGCCAAATCAAAATGGGTAATACCATTGTCAAAGGCAGTAAAACAGAGTTGCTTCATGTTTTCGAAATTGGATGTGTCGCCGAAATTGTGCCAAAGTCCCAGTGATACACCCGGAAGCAAAAGACCACTTTTTCCGCAACGATTGTAAATCATGTCTTGATAACGTGTAGTGGATGCTGTGTACATATAGTCCTCCTTATGTTATGAAAGAAATTGCAATCCTCTGCTAGGCAGAGAATCTGAACTCTTTGTCTTACTTAAAGTATCCGCCTTATAGTTTGGGATGTCAAGGTATAGATTTTACAGGACTGGTCATTTTATTTTAGATTTGGTAAAATAGAAAGTAAGAAATAGTAGAGAGAAGGAATGATATATGAAGTATCCTAAATTTTTACCGGAAAACGGAACGATTGGTTTTGTGGCACCGTCATTTGGCTGCAACGGTGAACCATACAGAACAGCATTTGACCACGCCCTTGAGAAATTTTATGAAATGGGACATGAGGCAGACTTGGGACCGAATTGTTATGAGGGCTGCGGAATCGGTATCAGTAATACACCGGATGCTTGCGGAAAGGAACTGACAGAGTATTATTGCAGTAAGGATAATGATGTACTGATTTCCTGTGGTGGCGGTGAATTGATGTGCGAGACCATGGAATATGTGGATTTTGATGCGATAAAACAAGCGGAACCAAAGTGGTATATGGGGTATTCGGATAATACGAATATGACATTTTTGCTGACTACACTTTGTGATACGGCAGCAATTTATGGACCGTGTGCATCATCATTTGGAATGGAACCATGGCATCAGAGCATTCGAGATGCATATGATGTTATTTGCGGAAAGAAGACAAGTGTGTCCGGTTACGACTTATGGGAGAAAGAATCCATTAAGGACGCAGAGCGTCCACTTGCACCATACAATGTGACAGAAGAAAGAAATATGCATGGGTTCGTGCCGGTAGATAATAGGGGACTTTCGGATTCTGAGCTGACACATTTTAGCGGAAAGGAAAATCCGGAGGTGAAAGTGCAGTTTGCAGGGCGACTGATAGGAGGTTGTACAGACTGCCTTGTAAATCTGCTTGGTACCAAATATGACGAAGTAAAAGTGTTCAATGAACGCTATAAAGAGGAGGGGATTATTTGGTTCATAGAAAGCTGTGAATTGAATGTAATGGCAGTTCGCCGTGCAATCTGGCAAATGAAAAATGCCGGATGGTTTGAACATGTGAAAGGCTTCCTGATTGGCAGACCGATGTTGTTTGGGCAGGAGATGATGGGGCTTGACCATTATCATGCGGTTGTAGATTTGTTGAAGGAATATAATGTGCCGGTTATCATGGATTTAGATATCGGACATTTATCACCAATGATGCCGATTGTTTCCGGAGCGTATGCGAAGGTCGAAGTAAAAGGAAATGATTTCACGATTGCTTATGAGTATAAGTAAAACGGGAAAGCTTATATAATAGTATGGTAAAAAGAGCCACGGACAAGAGTTTAATGTACTTGTCCGTGGCTCTTTATGCTATAAAGTTAAGTTAATATTTTTTCCTTTTTGTGTCAGTTCAGTATAATATAAATCGGCGGCTTTTGCATTTATGCGTTTTGCAAAATTATAACTTTTGTTGGAGAAGGCTGCATCTTCACCGAATAATTTTTTGATGTTAGATACATTCGCAGATTTTAAAAGATTATCATTTTTTTCCAGCGTCCCATTTGATTTTACAGTAACACCGATATCCTCTAATTCATCTGCATATTCTTTTGCAAGATTTTTTAACTGCTTTGCATAACGCGATAGGGAATAATCTTTGGAACTGTCGGCTGATTCTATGGCATTGTTATAGATTTTTAAAAAAGCAGACACTCCGGCATAGATGTTGGCACCATCGTCAGTGTTGTCTTCCAAGTTGAAATGCCGTAACTTTCTAACCGCGGTACGGAGTGCTTCAGCATCTGCCTGGGAAAGCTTGCTGCGGGAGATTTCACTGCGTTTACTTGCAGTAGCGGCATCACGGTTTGATTTATAAAAATTGCGCATATAATAAGTCTCGCTTAAACTTACTGCGGTATTTGCTGTAGCTGCCATAATGATTATCCTTTCAAAAACTGTCATGCTGAATAGTTACATATTGTTATATAT
>CAYMTX010000097.1:0-8974 GCA_964393475.1 uncultured Roseburia sp.
CTTTTGCAATCTCGTTCACATATTCCCTGCGGCGGTTCATCTTTTCCATATTCATGTGGCGCGGACACATACTCGCCATCATATAATGGCGGCAGATTTGTGTCAGCACATCTTCTGTGTCATTCAGCACAATCTCCTCTCTGCCCGGCAAAGAGCCATAGCAGAAACGGTCTGCAACGACAAGCGCACCGGAGTCCTCTATTAATCTTACCATATCTACATCATCAATCTCGGATCCAACCAGTACCACACGGGCACGATAACTGCTCTTTTCATCCGGTTTTCTTGTCTTTAATTCCTCTAATGTCTCCTCCAATTTGTCAATCAGCAAATCTTTTGGACACACATACGTCGCCATACAAATAATATGAAATTCGTAACCGGTAATACGCGGATTTTCTTCTTTACGGAAATTACCGATTTCTGTAATCAGACGACATATTTTATTGTGATTTTCCACAGCCTTGCGCAGTGCCTCATCCGAGGTATCAATTCCAAAATTGTCTGTTAATGCGCCCAATACCTTTTTCCTGCATTCCGCCACATACAGATTCAGTCCGTTCTCATCTGCTTTCATCGGAACTTCTAAATAACGGTAGAAAAAGTTTTCCTTATCCATCGTTCCCAAAAGTTCCATATTCTCTACACAGCGGTTAATCATCGTACACCCGTCCGGTGTAATCAGACAATCTAAAAAACGGTAACCGCCTTCTAACGCACGTTCTAAAAGTGCTCTGGAATATTCACACAAAAAGCTGGTCAAATAGTATGTACCCATTTCCATAGAACCGGTTCGCGGTGCGCGCAAACGCACTGTAAAAGTTCCCGGCAAATCCAGTAACACTTCCGGTATCTGATAACAGACACTGCCAATACATTTCCGTCCTGCCTCTTGTGCCTGCCGCACTAAATCGTTGTCGGCATCTTCCAGCAGACGTTCAAAATAATACAGATGTGTTAAATCCTTCATATGTTTCTTCACCCCATATTTACAATATACTAAGTTTCTTTAGTGCTTCTTCTAAGCCTGTCAGAACATGGTCATTTTCCGGCAGGTCAAATACACTTCTTCCCATCATATCGCAGAGCGTCATCTCTTTGTCATCCGGTATACATGTCAAAAGCGTAAGTTCTCCTGTCTGCAAATGCTCCTTTAATGACATATCCGGCATCCTGTTTACAATCAGTCCTGCTTTTTCAAACATCACTAAATCTTTTGCAACGTGATGTATCGTTTCACCTACCTGCAGTCCCTTCCGGCTTGCATCCGATACGATAATTAAATGTGTTACCTTTTCCATAACACGACGATTCACCTGTTCAATTCCGGCCTCGCCATCAATCACTACATAATCAAAATGGTCTGCAATCTGTCCTATCATTTCTTTTAAATAGGTATTTACTTTGCAATAGCAGCCTGCCGATTCCGGTCTTCCGATTGCCAGAAAAGAGATATTCTCCATTTCTACAAGCGCATCAAACATGCGGTAACGCGCTTCCCCAAGCATTTCAATTGCCGCATTTAATGCCCCCTGCTCTGCTGTTTCTACAAATTCTTTCCGGATATCATCCACTGTACAGCCAACTTCTACCCCCAATGCTGTCGAAAGTCCGACTGCCGGGTCTGCATCAATTGCCAGAATTTTCTTATCCGGATAAGCCTTTGCCAAAAGTCTTACGGTCAAAGCGGAGAGGGAGGTTTTCCCCACTCCGCCTTTTCCTACAAATGTAATAATCGTGGTTTTCTTTTCTTTTGTGTCCATTTCTATTCCACCGTTATTTCTTTAATATTGACCTCATTCCCCGCCACCAGATATGTGTGTTCACTACCACAATAAGGACATATCTTTCCATGTGGAACGGTCTCATAGGTCTTTTCACAGTCTTCACAAAAAGTAACCGCCGGAATTCTCTCAAGCTTCAGTTCACAATCTGTAAGCAGCGGGGTTTTCTTGCAATTCCAGTTCCAAACATCAATCAGATATTCCGGAATAATCGTAGAAACCTCACCTATTTCCAGTGTTACGCTGCTTATCCGCTCTGCTTCATTCTCTACCGCGATTTTCTCTACACTTTTTGCAATGTGAAATACAACTCCTAATTCATGCATAACTTAATCCTTTTTACTTCTCTTTTTTTACAACTTTCGTTACGGTCTGACCGAGACGTTTTCCTACCATCGGCAGAATACCCTTGACTTTGTCTTCTGCCTTCATCATCGTTGAACATTCCGGATGGTCACGTTTTAAGCGAATTGCGTCAAATTCACATTTCGTCGTACATACACCACAACCGATACACTTATTCGGATCTACCCAGCTTGCACCACAGCCAAGACAACGGGCGGTTTCAATCTTCACCTGTTCCTCCGTCAGCGTCTTATGCGCGTCACGGAAAGAATGATGAATATCAATTCTATCATCCATTCCTGCTTCCTGCCGTCCGGCTGTATCATAGCTGTCAACTACGATGTCATCCGTATCAAACATAATGAAATCACGACGGTTACGTCCGATTGTCATATCAGCTCCCTCATGCACATATCTGTGAAGAGATTCTGCTGCACACTTACCATCTTCAATTGCGTCAATGGCAAACTGCGGTCCGTGATATACGTCGCCACCTACAAAAATATCCGGTTCTGCCGTCTGATAAGTCAACCGGTCTGCCACCGGGTAATTGCCACGGTGGAACTGTACCTTTGTACCCTCTAATAATTTGCCCCATTCAATGCTCTGACCGATTGCAAAAATAACATAGTCTGCTTTTAAGCTTATGGTCTGCTCTTCGTCATATACCGGTGCAAATTTATTTGTTTTTTCATCAATTGTACGTAAGCATTTTTTGAATACAACTTCTGTCACGTGACCATTTTCGTCTTTGATAATTTCCTTCGGTCCCCATGCATTACAGATTTCAATCTGTTCTTCTTCTGCTTCAAAAATTTCCTGTTTGGATGCAGGCATCGTATCTTTTGTCTCCAGACATACCATAGAAACTTTGGATGCACCGAAACGTGAAGCAGTTCTTGCACAGTCAATTGCAACGTTACCGCCGCCAATTACAAGCACTTCTCCCTCTAACTTCTGAGTCTGGTCTTCGGTTGCACGATGTAAGAAATCTACTGCCAGCTCGGTTCCTTTCGCATCTTCTCCCGGTACACCCGGAAGTCTTCCGCCCTGACATCCGATTGCCAGATAGAATGCCTGATAACCTTCTTTACGAAGCTGCTCAATCGTAATATCTTTTCCAATTTCTACGCCGCATTTAATTTCTACGCCCAATGCACGAATCACTTCGATTTCTGCATCAATGACATCTTTTTCCAGTTTATAAGAAGGAATACCGTAGGTCAGCATACCGCCCGGCCGGCTGTTTTTCTCAAATACAGTTGGTTTATAACCTTTTACCGCAAGATAATATGCTGCCGACAGACCTGCCGGTCCTGCACCGATAATCGCGATTTTCTGTTCCCACTGTGTCTTCTGGTTCGAAGCAATGACTACAGGTGGTATGTATCTCGTCTCCGCATGCAAATCCTGCTCAGCGATAAATTTCTTTACTGCATCAATTGCAACTGCTTCATCAATTGTTCCTCGTGTACATGCATCTTCACAACGCTTGTTGCAGACACGTCCGCAGATTGCAGGGAACGGATTGTCTTTTTTAATCAGCGCAAGTGCATCCTGATAGCGTCCCTGTGCTGCCATCTTAAGATAACCCTGAACTGCAATATGTGCCGGACAGGCTGTTTTACACGGTGCTGTACCTTTGTCATAGCAGTTGATACGGTTATTATCACGGTAATCCGGATCCCAGTGTTCCTTGCCCCATGTGATGCTGTTTGGAAGCTCATGCTTCGGATACTCCACTTCACCGGATTTGGTACAGATTTTCTGTCCAAGCTTCACAGCACCTGCCGGACAATATTCCACACATTTACCACATGCCACACAGTTTTCCTTATTTACTTCTGCAGTATAAGCACTGCGAGAAAGATTTGGTGTATTAAATAACTGTGAAGTACGGAGTGCATTACAAATATTTACATTACAGTTACAGATACCGAAAATCTTGTTCTCACCATCAATATTCGTAATCTGGTGAACAAAACCATTATCCTCTGCCAACTGCAAAATACGCATTGCCTCTTCATATGTAATATCATGACCTTTGCCTGTCTCACGACAGTAATCGGCAAAGTCACCGACACCGATACACCAGCACTGTTCATCATCTGCACAGCCTTCGCCTAAAGCCGCACGGCTGGCACGACAGGAGCACTGTCCTACCCCTAAGTGTCCTTCATATTTCTTCAGCCAGTAGGATAAATGTTCAATATCAGCTGTCTGATTTTCCATCTGAATTGCTTTTTCCACCGGAATTACATGCATTCCGACTCCACCACCGCCCGGTGGCAAAAGGTGTGTCACACCTTCCAATGGTATGTAGGTCATTCGCTCGAAGAAATGTGCTACTTCCGGATGTTCACGAAGCCGCTTATTTCCTTCCGGACCTTCTTCCATATTGAATAATTCTGCACTACCCGGAACAAATAACGGCAGACAATAGCGTCTGTCTGTTGGTCCCGGAATCGGGCCATTATGGTCATAGTTATTACCATAATCATATTCAAGAAGACCGATATAACTCATCTCATCCAGTAATTCCTGAAAATGAGGTTTTTCCTCTTCTTTTACTTTACACAATGCCCAGAGTTCTTCTGTGGTATAGTGATGGCGCAGCTTCATTGCCAGCGCAATGTCTGCCATTTCATCGGTAACAAGCGATGCTAATCCCCAGTATTCCGGGTCCTCGGAAGTAATTCCGGTAATCTTGTGAACGACCACATCCGTAATCTTTTTGCCCAGTTTCAGAATCTTCTCGCGTGGGGCAGCTTCCCCCTTATGCGGTGGATTCAGTGCGCGTTTCCGCATTTCCTGATCAATCATTTTCATAGCCTCCTATCGTAACATACACGTTCTTTTGTTATACTTTTAACATATCATAAAACTCCTTTGTTACTACGATACAATACAAACGGTTCGTCTCAAAATGAGACGAACCGTCAAAATCGTTTCTTTTTATTTTTTGAAATTAGTATATAATACGTGTTTTTAATTTATGCTCCACGTTCCGCGAAACTCTTCCGGCATCACCGAGTAAAATAAATCTGCCATCTCCTCCGCAGTCAGACAGGAAGGTTCTTTTATCCAGTCCGCCAGTGTCTCTACACAGCCATGACAATAATGCGATATCATATAGTGTTCTTTTGGCTTGAGTTCTTTTAATCCATTCGCTTTTAGATAGCATTCTTTCACGACTCCATAGGAATATTCAAAAAGGAAACGTGAATGCGAATTCTGCCCGGAGGTCTGAAATGCCCTGCGGTAATAAGACATCTCCCGCTTGATTTCTTTAAATACACACAACAGAAAATCATACCAGTCCTTACACGGCTGAAAACCAATCAGACGTTCCGCGATTGCAAGCGAATTATAATTCAGCACATCATACTTATCCCGAAAGTGCCGGTAAAAAGTCGCTTTTGAAACACCGCTATGCTCTATAATTTTCTCCACGGTTAATTTTTCAAATGGTATTGTCGCACTTAACTCATAAAACGATTCCCATATAAGCTGTCTGGTAACTTTCTGATTCACGTTTTTTACCTTTCTTTACTGTTTATTCTTCCCTTCCGGCTAAATTTCAAATCTCTGCACCATATCATTCAATGTTGCCGCCTGTGCTGCCAGTTCTTCAGAAGTTGCAGAACTCTCCTGTGCGATTGCTGAACTGTCCTGAACACCCATCGAAATGTCCTCGATGCCAATTCGAATCTGTTCCATGCTCATTGCCTGTGAAACCGCATTCTCACTGGTCTTTTGAATCATGTCGTTTACACCTTCCACAGCTTTCACAGAAGTCTGGATAGACGCAACAACACCTTCTACAATTGCATTTCCCTTCGCAATTTCACTCATTGATTCATTGATAAGACTTCTTGTCGTATTAACTGCTTTAGCACTTTCTTCTGAAAGTTTTCCGATTTCACCTGCCACTACTGCAAAGCCTTTTCCTGCTTCCCCTGCTCTTGCTGCTTCAATCGATGCATTTAGGGACAATAGGTTGGTCTGGTCCGCAATCTCCTCAATTGCTGCAATAATGCCTACTACCTACTCGGAAGTAGTACGGATTTTTTCCATAGCATCTGTCATATTATCCATCTGCTTACGGCTTCCTTCCATCATGGAAGTTACTTTTTCCGTCTCCTTTGCGGCCGCTTCCGCATCCTCTTTGTTACTCTCAACCTGTTCTACAACAGTGGTTATCGTAGCTAATAATTCTTCAACTGCTGCTGCCTGTGTTCCGGCACCCTCAGCAAGACTCTGTGAACCTTTCGCCAATTCATCTGCACCTGCTGATACCTGCGCCGCACTTTCGTTAATGCCGGTCATAACTTCTGTCATAGAAGAAGAAATGTTAAGAAGTGCTTCTTTTACCTTACCAAACTCACCGACATAATCATGTGTCAAAGTAATCGCAAGTCTACCGTCTGCCATCTGTGCCAGTACCGCTGAAATCTCATCAATATATACAATGTACTCTTTTAATCTGGCAACTGTTGCTGCGATGGACTTTGCAAGTGCTCCGATTTCGTTTTCAAGGTTAATATTAAGTGATACATCCAGATTGCCGTCTGCCAATTGCTGTGCTGTTGCATTCAGTTCCTGAATTGGTCTTATAATCTTGTCGGCTTCTTTTGTCATGCCAAAAATAATCAATGCCATACCGATTGCAAACACCGCAACAAGCATAATTACAACCATATTTATCTGTGAATAAAACTCTGTGGACGGCAAAGAACTTAATACCATAAATCCATTTTCGCCAACAGAAGATAAATAGCCGTATTTCTTAACACCGTTCTCCTGAAACTTTAAAAACCCTTCCTGCGCATTTCTTACCGCAGTAACCACATTATCGGAAATACCGATTTCAGACACATCTGCTGTAATATTATCCGTATCCGGATGGAAAACAATCTGACCGTTCGGTGAAATCAGAATAACATATCCCTCTTCCCCAATTTTCTGTGCCTGCATAACAGTCGTCACCTGATTCAATAAAAGGTCTATTCCTGCTACACCAATCACTTTTCCTGCCGCATTATAAACCGGGGATGCCGCGCTGAGAATCAGTAGCCCGGTACTTGCATCGATATACGGCTCTGTCAGCATAGACTCTCCGGTTTTGGTACATTCAAACCATGGTCTTGCCGTAATATCCCAGCCGTCTCCTGATGTGAAACCATCTGACTGTGTCAGTACACTGGCATCAATATCGCCGACCCACGTTGCAAGAATGTTTTCCTTGTCTGTGCCGGCAATTGCCTTTAAGTTATTATATACCGTTCCATAGCCTTCTACCTGTCGGATATTATCACCCGCTCCTGTATCGGACAATAATGTCTTAATCTCCGGGTTTACTGCCATCTGTACTGTCATTTTTTCAAACCCATCAAAAAAATCCGCCAACTGATATGCCATGGACTGTGACTCTAAAGTCAATTCGGTTTCTTTGTCCGAATTAATAATATACCACATCTGTGCGATAGAAATAACGGCCACCACCATTAAGACAAATACAACCAAACGTCCAATCTGTACCATTAATTCCTGCTTAATACTCTTTTGCCCCTTTGTTGCTTTTTGTTGTTTTTCCCGCTTCTTGAATTCTCCCATAGCACCTTTCTCCTCTGTTTTTCTGCCTTTTGTTTTTTTTTATTATACTCTCTATTTATTCTTTTTGCAATTTTGCAACCCCTTTACGACATTATCTCTAATTCTGATTTTCTCAAATCAATGATTGCTCCATCCCGTAATTTTATTACCGGTCTGAGCATATCTCCCCGGTTATTCTTATAGATAAGAGCCTTTTCTCCATTGGACAAAGCCACTTCGCTTCCCTTATGATAAATCGGAACATAACGGAAAAATGCTTCTACCATCTCCGGCTGAAACATCGTATCCGTTCCTTCCTTCAGGATTTGAATTGCAGTCTGATAAGAGAATGCTTCTTTGTAAGATCGTTTGGAAATTAATGCATCAAATACATCACACACATGTGTTACCATTGCTAACTCATAAATTTCCTGCTCTTTTAATCCTCTCGGATAACCACTGCCGTCCCAATTCTCGTGATGCTGATGCACAATCTCTCTTGTGGAAGAATAGATATCCATATCCTTTGACAATATCTTATATCCATAATTCGGATGCTCTTTCACCACTTCCATCTCCGCATCTGTTAATGGACCTTTTTTATTAATAATATCAATCGGGACTAACTGTTTTCCTATATCATGCATCAACGCGCCGACTGCCAGATTTTTTAAACGGTAATAATTATAGCCGAGACCAATTCCAAATGTAACTGCCGTAACAGCTACGTTCATACAATGCTCATATGTATTCTCATCATATGCCTTGATAGACTCAACATCATGCATAAAATCATCTGCTGCCATCAGCTTATCCACAATTTCCGATGCACAATTACTAACTGTCTCAATATTCATTTCTCTTAACGCCTGAACTGATTTTCTTGCAAGCCCTTCATCTATCACCGGCTCAACAAAAATATCTGCTGACCAAGCATCATCAATATAAACTCCCGCAATATCAAATTTTTCTAATTTTTCTTTTTTGTGTTCAGAAAGTCTTGCACCCTTCATAACCAGCACACGCCCATATTCGTCTTTGATATTCTGTGCCAGTATCATATCATCCGTTGTATTCTCTAAGCTTACGTATCTCATCTTATTACTATCATTCCGTTTCAGATTTCATACTTTTAAAATGTCAGAATTTTAACCACAAAATCCTTTCATTCTCTATCAGTATACTCCACAACTATGTATTTTGCAATTTTTTCATACTTTTTCTCAATCATTTTCCAATATCTTCTGTTA
>CAYMTX010000098.1:0-8859 GCA_964393475.1 uncultured Roseburia sp.
CCATATAATAAGGAAAGAACAAGGAAGAAAATGGCAGATACATTAAAGAAAGAGGAAAATGTAGGTTATAAGCTACGGCTTTTACACAACCAAATTCATAATCACATGGAGAATCAGAAGAAGCAGAATGAATGTAGTATCGGTAATCTCACAAGAATGCAGCGGTTTACAATCGGCTTTTTATACCGCCACAGCGAGGAAGAGATTTATCAGAAGCATTTAGAAACAGAGTTTGCAATTTCAAGGGCAACCGCATCGAATATGCTTTCTGTCATGGAACGAAAGGGTCTGATAACAAGAGAACCGGTAGAACACGATGCAAGATTAAAGAAAATAGTATTGTCGGATCAGGCAAAGCAGTTGCACAGGCAGGTAGAACAGGACATCCGGGAAATGGAACAATTGTTAACCAAGGGACTTTCATATGATGACAAACAACAATTGCATCAATATCTGGATATTATGATACAAAATCTGGTAGGGGATACGGCGGAATATACCACAATATGTTGTGAAGGTGATAGTAAATAAGTCATGGAAAAATTGCATGATTTCGAGAGGAAAAATTTGGTAAAAATAGTGAAGCGTGGCGTAAACACTGGGGTTGCGCCACTTTTTTTATGCTTTCACACAACACACAATATAGTAATTCGTATTGACAAAGCTACAAGATATTGTATACTGGATTGTAGCCGTTAATAGAAACGGAGTCAATATAGGGAGACGATTCAAGGATAAAAGGATAAAGAGGAGAAGAATATGAAAATCATTAAAAGAAGTGGTAGTGAGGTTTCTTTTGATATTCAGAAAATTAAAGCAGCGATAAAGGCAGCCAATGACAGTGTACTTGATTATGAGAAGTTAGGGGTCGAACAGATTGAAGAGATTCTTGCGAATGTGGAGAATGCTTGTGAGAACATGAAGCGCTCTCCGAGCGTAGAAGAGATTCAGGATATGGTAGAGAATCAGATTATGAATCAAAGGGCATTTACGGTTGCCCGTAATTATATTACATATCGTTATAAAAGAGCATTGATTCGTAAATCAAATTCTACAGACGAGCAGATATTGAGTTTGCTTGAATGTAATAATGAGGAAGTAAAGCAGGAGAATTCTAATAAAAATCCAACTGTAAACAGTGTGCAGCGAGACTATATGGCAGGAGAAGTAAGTAAGGATATTACGAAGAGATTTTTATTAGATGAGGATATCGTGGAGGCACATGAGAAAGGATTAATTCATTTCCATGATGCAGATTATTTTGCACAGCATATGCATAACTGTTGTCTGGTAAATTTAGAAGATATGTTGCAGAACGGAACGGTTATCAGCGAAACGATGATTGATACACCAAAGAGTTTCTCTACAGCATGTAACATTGCAACACAGGCGATAGCACAGATTGCCAGTTCACAGTATGGAGGACAGAGTATTTCTTTGTCACATCTTGCACCTTTTGTGGATGTCAGCCGTCAGAAGTTCCGCAGACAGGTTCGGGCAGAATTAGAGGTGGCAGGTGTAGACCCAACGGAGGATATGGTCAATAAAATTGCAGAACTTCGTGTGAAAGAGGAAATTAACCGTGGTGTTCAGATGATCCAGTATCAGGTTATCACACTTATGACAACAAATGGACAGGCTCCGTTTATCACGGTTTTTATGTATTTAAATGAAGTACCGGAAGGACAGTTGAGAGAAGACCTTGCAGCCATTATCGAGGAGATGTTGCATCAGCGTATTTTAGGTGTTAAGAATGAAAATGGTGTATATATTACTCCGGCATTTCCAAAGCTTATCTATGTTTTGGAAGAAGATAATATTAAAGAAGGTACAAAATACTGGGAACTTACGAAACTGGCAGCTGCGTGTACCGCAAAGAGAATGGTGCCGGATTATATTTCAGAAAAAATTATGAAGAAATTAAAGGATGGCAATTGCTATACCTGTATGGGATGCCGTTCTTTCTTAACGGTAGACAGAACCAAAGAAAATTATGCAAATGCTAAGAATTATGTACCGGGTAAGAAATATTACGGAAGATTCAATCAGGGTGTTGTAACTTTGAATCTTGTTGACGTAGCATGTTCATCAGGAAAAGATATAAACAAGTTCTGGGAGATTATGGATGAACGTTTAGAACTTTGTTACCGTGGCCTGATGGCGCGTCATAATCGTTTAAAAGGTACACCATCTGATGTAGCACCGATTCTTTGGCAGAATGGTGCGCTGGCACGTTTAGAAAAGGGAGAAACAATAGACAAGTTATTATTTGATGGTTATTCTACGATTTCTCTCGGATATGCCGGTCTTCATGAATGTGTAAAATATATGAAGGGTGTATCTCATACACATCCGGACGGAACACCGTTTGCATTGGATATTATGCGGTATTTGAATGCAGCATGTGCAAAATGGAAAGCAAAACATAATATTGATTTTAGTTTATATGGAACACCATTGGAATCGACTACGTATAAATTTGCAAAATGTTTACAGAAGCGTTTTGGTATGATTCCGGGCGTAACAGATAAGAATTATATTACCAATAGTTATCATGTTCATGTAACAGAAGAAATCAATGCATTCGATAAGTTGAAGTTTGAAGCACAGTTTCAGGAACTGTCACCGGGTGGTGCAATCAGCTATGTAGAAGTTCCAAATATGCAGAATAATTTAGATGCTGTTCTTTCTGTAATGCAGTATATTTACGACAATATTATGTATGCTGAGTTAAATACGAAGAGTGATTATTGTCAAGAGTGCGGTTATTCAGGTGAAATCAGAATTGTAAATGATGAGCACGGTAAATTGGTTTGGGAATGTCCAAATTGTGGTAACAGAGAACAGACACGCATGAGTGTTGCAAGACGTACCTGCGGTTATATCGGTACACAATACTGGAATCAGGGAAGAACACAGGAAATTAAAGAGAGAGTGTTGCATTTGTAAAATGTATATAACAAAGAGAAAAAGAGGCTCGTAAGAGTCTCTTTTTTGTGCTAAAATCGAAGTATCAATGTATAAGGAATGTGCGCATATGGCAGAAAATATACTTTTTATATTGTTAGCAGTAAATATAATAATTTTGGTTACGGGGATATATATCATTATTAGACAAGTTGTGCGACGTTCCGGCACAGGCAAAAGCAAGGCATATGGCTCTAACCGCAATATTACCAGAGAGAAGCTTCTGACGAATATTTTAGAGCGTATCATGGAATTTGATTATGACGAGATTTTTACGGTTGATTCCATAAAAGGTCAGGTCTGTCTGATGGCTACCGGACGCTATGTGTTGGACGAGCAGATGAAAGAAGGAGACTATGCACAGGAACTTTCGAACCTGAAATCTCGTGCGAGTTCCGAAAGCGACGCAGCAAAGATTGAGTCCGAATTACAGATTAGTAATGTTTTGGAAAAATTGAAAATGGAGCCGGTATTTATTACAGAGGTATCCTTGCTGTCTAAAAATGGTAAACCACGTCTAAAGCAATTAAGATTTGTTTATTTGAACGAAACGTTAGGTACTTTGCTTTTTACAATTACAGATATTGAAGACATGGTGCGTGAAGAAAAACAGAAGAAAATAGAACTAGAGGGTGCGTTGCAGATAGCAGAAGAGGCAAATGCGTCTAAGACACGCTTCCTTGCAAATATGAGTCACGAAATTCGAACACCAATGAATGTTATTATCGGTCTGACGTCTATTATTAAAGAGGAATCGGATAATCAGAAAAAAGTATTAGAAAATACAGCCAGATTAGAATCTACTTCAAAGTATTTGTTGACATTATTAAATGACATATTGGATATAGCGAGAATGGAGATGGGAAGCGTTAAACTGAGCAGATATGAATTTTCAAGAAATGCGTACTGGCAGACGGTAAATACGATTGCAGAATCGCAGGCGAAAGCAGCAGAAGTAAATTATGTCTTTGAATGTGAAGAAAATAAGCAGGATATCTATATCGGAGATGGAATTCGATTACAACAGATTTTAATTAATTTGATTAACAATGCGATTAAGTTTACACCAAAAGGCGGAACTGTAACGGTTCGAAGCAGGCAGGTGGCGCGGGATAATCATAAAGTTAAGTTACAGATGCAGGTCAAAGATAACGGCATTGGCATGTCTAAGGAATTCTTACCGAAGGTGTTTCAGGCATTTATGCAGGAACATGATGCAAGTACAAATTCTTATGGTGGCAGCGGACTTGGACTTGCTATCGCAAAGAATTATGCTGAAATGATGGACGGAGATATTACGGTTGAGAGTGAAGAGGGTATCGGCACTACTTTTAATGTAGAAGTTTGGCTGGAGGTGGCACACGAGCAGACAGAAGATGATGTTGAAGAAATCTTGTCGGGTGTAGAGAGCTTACTTGACGGAAAACGCATTTTATTAGTGGAAGACCATCCGCTAAATACGGTTGTTGCAAAACGTTTGCTTGAAAACCAAAAGATAGAAGTAGTTTCTGTAGAAAACGGAAAGATGGCATTGGATTTATTTGTGGAGAGTGAAGCAGGTACATTTGATGCAATTCTTATGGATGTTAGAATGCCTGTTATGGATGGTATTACAGCCACACAGGAAATCCGTGCGTTAGAGCGTGAGGATGCACAGCGGATACCGATTATAGCAATGACTGCCAATGCGTTTGATGAGGATAAAAAGCATACCTATGATGCAGGTATGAATGCACATCTTGCAAAACCAATAGAACCGAAAGTGTTATATGATACTTTGGTACGCTTGCTCGCAGAGCAGTAAGTTTCAAAGGGAATATAAAAAAGATGATTTTGAGAGGAATTCATATCTCAAAATCATCTTTTTAGATTACAGTTATGATTATTTTAATTCGGGTCTGCTAGTATCTAATACTTTAGATACATCGAACAAATCTGCCAATGCATTTGGTCTGGTAATCATATTAAAGCCGTCCAGATTGCAACGTGTCTGTCGTACATAAGTACCTTTTACAGAAACAAATGGTCTGGTCCATACGCCACAGAAATAGCGTAGACCAACGCTTTCAAAGTAGGTAAGTTTGTCACTTGGATAGTCAATCTCAGAACCATAAGGATAGATATAAATATCTGTTTCACCGACGATAGGTCCGATATCGGATAACCAACGATTGGTATCGGTTACTAAATGACTATAAGTGATTTTCTTGGCATCCCGATGGCCATATCCGTGAATCGCAAATAGCCAACCGGTTTCTTTTAAACGGTCAGCAACAGCCGTAGCCGTAGCGATGTCTTCTTCTAAGGTTGGACTGTCCGTAAGATGTGTGTCATAACCAAGGGCACCTTCGTAACCGGTCAGGGCAAGAATGCCTTTCGCACCGCGGAAAGAAAAATCAGGATGTTCTTTAACAAAAGAGTCCAAGATTGGGGCAACATCATAATCTCCGATGAGTTCATTGCCATCTTTATCTATATATAGATTCTTTACATCTCCATTTTCATTAATAAGAAGCTTGCGGGCAAAACCATCATGTTCCATATACTCGTAATAATTTACGTCGTCAACGGAGAGTACAAGAGGCTTTTTGCCGGCAGGGACAAGAGGATGATTGGCAACCAATTTTACATTACCGTTGTCATCCACTTCTTCACGTGCTAACTCATGAATGTCTATCAGAATATAGTCATTAGCATAAAGCTCTGTAAGCATAGCCTTGAATTCATCGACTGTAGTCATCCAGTAGTTATAGCCATTCTCCATGTAATCACCATCAAATGCCAGTGATGTATCTACAATGAGAGAATGAAAGAAAACATGACGTACAGCATCTTCATATGGTACGAGAGAGTCTAAAGCTGTTTGATATGTTTCAATTTTTGAAAGTACTTTTGGGTCATTAGTATACTCGTCCGGAACATTCTCTAATAATGAAATAGCCTCTTCATAATAGTAATTTAAAGCAAGATGATCTGCCTCAGCGAGAATCGGAAGTAAGTTACTTAGCCGTTTGGATGTTTCTGAAATTTGGGCTGCGTATTCCTTGGTATGGGCATGGAATACCGGAATGTCAGTAGACGAAGCCGTTGTGGCAGAAGCACATCCTAATGTGTTGAGAGTCAGTCCAAGCATTAAAATCCCCAAAATGCTTTTTACATGTAAATTTTTCATCATCTTATCTCCATAAAAAGAAAATATTGGTACTAAATTTATTGTAGCACCTTTTAGAAAAAAATGATTACATTTATGTTACAAGAAAGGTAAGAAATTCTTAAATATAGTTACAGAGTTATAGAACAAAAAGAGACCCGGACACTTGGGAACAAGGGTCTGAGTCTCATAATGATTTTTATGCTTATGCGCGGCTGTTAATAATCTTTGTTAACTCAACAGGGTCAACAATTTTACCATCTTTGTATACGCGCATGTTACCGGAAGCGATTTCGTCAATAAGGATTACTTCGTCGTTGTTATAACCAAATTCAAACTTGATATCCCAGAGGTCAAGTCCAAGTGTTTTCAGGTCATCAGCAACAATTTTGGTGATGTTTAATGTCTGCTCTTTCATGCTTTCAAACATTGCAGGAGACATAATGCCTAATGCTGCAAGGCCTTCGCCTGTTACAAGCGGATCACCTAAAGCATCGTTTTTGAAAGTACATTCAACGTAACCGCCGTCTAAAACAGTACCGTCTGTAATATATTCGCCATATCTGCGGATGAAACTACCGGTTGCAACTAAACGACAGATTACTTCTAAACCATGTCCGAAAACGGTTGCAGGGAGAACTTCCATTGTAGCATCTTCAAGATTTGCGCTTATGTAGTGTGTTTTGATGCCGGCATCTTTTAAAAGTTCAAAATAGTGAATTGAAGTTTGTAAGTTTGCTTTACCGATACCTTCGATTGTCAAACCTACTGTATTTTCACCCGGATCGAAAACACCGTCTTTTCCGGTACAATCATCTTTGAATTTCAACATTACATTTCCGTTGTCAAGTGAGTAAACGTCTTTTGTTTTACCTTCATAAAGTTTTTTCATTGTAAAATCTCCTTTTTATTAGCGATATATAAAACATCCCAACAAGGTTACTTTATCATAGTTTTTTTTATATGAAAATGATTTTTTGTGGAATTGTGCTTTAGTTTTTTTTATAAGATATATAAGCTAAAGTAATAAAGAAAAAGATAACGAATAGTTTTGCTAATGAATGAAAAAGTGTTTGGGTTTACGACAGAAGTGATGTATAATAGACCACAAAGGGTTTGAAGAAAGGGGGAGTGAAAGTTGCGCAGAAGTTATCGTATATTGTGCTATTTTTTGATAAGCATTTTGCTGATGGCAGGAATGTACACGACATATGTGAAAGCGGATAGCTTCGCACAACATGCATCCTCCATAGAAGCAAGCCGGCAATATTTATCAGGCGGAAAAAAGGTTGCTGTGACACAGTGGAAGTCATCTGATAAAGGTGTTGTAAAGAACATCGACTGTGTAGTGGAGAAGGTGAATCCGGTACTCCGGTCTGTGCTTGGGAATGTGAACGGTCGTCGGAGTTTATTGCGTGGCGGTTTGCGTTGGGGGTATATATTCCTGTGTGCGCTTTTCGTGGCATGCTTTATTTTTAGATGTTGGTCTATAGTAGAACGTTTTTGTCTGCATGAGAAAAAGTATCGCGCAGTACTTATGAAGTACATTCATGATATGGATGGGAAGAAAAGAATGGAATGCCTTATATAAAATATTTTAAAGATAGAAAGGCATGAAATTATGAGTATCAGTATGTGGATTTTAATGGCAGTGATGTGTATAGTTGGTATTGGTTCCACTGTATATATCGTTGGCTCAATGGTTTACTACCTTGCGTGGAAAATCTGGCGTAAGATAAAAAATGGTACACCATTATATGATTAGGAAAAAGGGGACTGTAAAGTGATTTGCAGTCCCTTTTTTGGTGAAAGAAAATATATTAACTTGGGTCAGGGGATTTAATATCTTTTTATATGGGGCAATCATACCATAAGGAAGTTGAAACATGAGATAAAATGTAATATAATTGCTTAGAAATAAAATGGTGAGGTATGGTTATGAAACGAATTTTAGATTGTCATGCATCTGATTTTAAGAACATGGGAAAAGAAGAACTTTTATATGCAATTGCAGCAGGCGAGGGAAGAACGATTGCATGTGAGACAATCGGTTGTATTATGCCGATGCTTGGCGATGTGACGAATGCAGAGTTTGCGGCAGCAATGGGTGCCGATATTCTGCTTTTAAATATGTTTGACGTAAAGAAGCCGTATATTATGGGACTGCCAAAATGTGAACCGGAAAATACAATTTGGAAATTAAAAGAACTGACAGGCCGTCCAATCGGAATTAATTTAGAACCGGTAGAGCAGGGAAAAGCCACAAGTGAAGGAATGTGGGCAATGACAGAAGGAAGAATGGCGACATTGGAAAATGCAGTTCTTGCCGCAGATATGGGGGTGAATTTTATCCTTTTGACCGGAAATCCGGGCAATGGAGTGACAAATACAGCAATTACGGAGACTCTCTCTTTATATAAGAAGGAAGTGGGGGATAAGCTGATTCTTGCTGCCGGTAAAATGCATGCGTCCGGTATCTTGGCAGAAGCTGGTGAGAAGATTCTGACAAAGGAGGATATAAAAGAATTTCGGGAAGCAGGAGCGGATATTATTTTAATGCCTGCACCGGGTACGGTTCCGGGAATTACAATGGAATATATACGGGAACTGGTAAGCTATGCACATTCGCTTGGTGCGCTTACCATTACGGCAATCGGAACTTCTCAGGAGGGAGCAGATGTGGCAACTATGCGGGAAATTGCACTGATGTGTAAGATGACAGGAACGGATATACATCATCT
>CAYMTX010000099.1:0-3347 GCA_964393475.1 uncultured Roseburia sp.
GACATATTAGTATGCGATGATGAAAAGGATATCGTATCCGCATTAAACATTTATCTGACCGCAGACGGTTATCAGGTTTTTGAAGCCTTTAACGGAAAAGAAGCAATTGAAATGATTAAAAATCAGGAAATCCATCTGGTGTTAATGGATATTATGATGCCGGTATTAGACGGTATTACGGCCATGACCAAAATCCGTGAATTTTCAAATGTGCCGGTGATTTTGCTGACAGCCAAAAGTGAAGATACAGACAAGATTTTAGGACTGACCGTAGGAGCAGATGATTATGTGACAAAACCATTTAATCCGGTAGAAGTGCAGGCTCGTGTGAAATCCCAGCTCAGGCGTTATATGCAGCTAGGTGGCGGAAGTGTGAGACAGGAGAGTCTGGTTATAGGCGGAATAGAGCTGGATGACCGTACAAAGGAAGTGACACTGGACGGAGAAAAGGTAGCATTAACCCGAACGGAATATGATATTTTAAAACTTTTAATGGAGCATCCGGGGCAGGTGTTTTCTCCAAATTATATTTATGAGCAGGTGTGGAAGGATAATCCGTACGGCACGGAGAACACCGTAGCAGTACATATCCGGCATTTGAGGGAAAAGCTGGAATACAATCCGGCAGAACCGCGTTATTTGAAGGTAGTCTGGGGGCGCGGCTACAAGATTGAGGAGGGAAAATTACTATGAGATTAAGAACATCAATTTTAGCAAAAACAATCGCATGGCTTTTGATTGCAGTATTTGGATTTGGACTGGTAGGAAGTGCAGTGCTGGCAGTCGGAATGGAAGAAGAAGACATTTATGAACACACATATGATGAATTAAGAGAGGATTATTTTTCGAGGTTTAATGACAGATATTCAGCGCGTGTATTAGAGTATCTCTCTGCCACAATGGAGACAAATCAGGAATATTTTTCAGACAGAAATTTCAAATATGGTGTAATAGAAGCGGATTTCTTGTCAGATTTGGATGCATTGGATTTGAATGACAAAAGTAATTATGTCGATACAAATTTTGATTTTACGGAAACCTACGCATTGAAAGATATGCATACATTTCAGTGTACAATCAATGAAAATACGTATTTTCAATCGCATAATCCGGATTCGATTTGGGGATATTACTGGATTACAATGACAAGAGATAACTGGAACTGGTATGAGATAGATGAGTTTGTATGTGATACAGAAACAGGTATTATTCTGGCACTGGCGGGCGGAATCTATTATCCGGTACCGAGAGTCGATTTAAAGATTTGGGATAATCAGGGAAATGTTACCCTACAAAGGTTTGAACTGGATAAAGAAAAATATGCATACAGCATGCCTGAAGAAGCGAAAGATACCGGAACGACAGATAATATGGTGCTGGAGATAGAAGTTATATCAGAAGCAGAGAGTGAAGAAATTTATAATTTGTTGAATGGACTTCGCACGAAAGCCGCGGAGCAGGGAGTAAATTTTTCATGGTTGGAAGGAACGGTTTTAAACTGGGATAATTGGATTAGTACGACTTTTAGGGGAAATCGGGAAGTCTATATAACGACAGAAGGATATACAGAGGAAACCATTACAGACACGGCGGGAGATAAGGAGCCGAGCACTTCCGGTTCGACAAATGACTCAAGCGCATATTATATAAGTGTAGGGATATCCTTTGATGCATTAGATTACCGGAATGTTCCGGCAGAGTTTAAGAAAGAAGTTCGTATTGCAGATGATTATGAAGCGGTGCATCTGGCAGTCAAGTCAGATGCGATGAAATCAGAGTCCTATGTGGTGCTGTCGTATCAGGAAGAGGATTTTGTATATGATGAAGAGGCACTGCTGAATGGTGACACAGATGTATTCGGTCAGTTTGATTTTTGGTTCCAAATACTTTATAGTATGCGGTATGATGTAATAGGTATTTTCTTTGGCTGTCTGGTGGTATTTATGTTTGCCTTTATTTTTCTCTGTTGTGCAGCAGGCTACAAAAAGGGTCAGACAGAATTGGCAGAAAGCAGGGTGAACCGTATACCGCTTGAGTTGTATGCAGTAGTAACCGGATTTGCAGAAATATTTGGAATAGCAGTATTGATGCTTGCGTTATCAGAAATTGATAGTTTAAAGAATGCATTTTTTATCAGTATCAGTATTGCAGCAGGACTTTTTGCAGGATTACTACTGGTTGCGGTAGCATTGGAAGTGGTTACCCGTATAAAGTTAAAAACACTTTGGACTCGTACCATTGTCTGCTGGTTTATCAATAAATTTTTTGGCGGTATCAGCCGGATTCGTGATTTTATGGCAGAGAATATCGCTCTGACATGGAAAATTATAGCAGCAGTCGGAATCAATGCTTTTGCAGATTTTTGCATTTTTCTGATTATGATGGAAGATGGTGCAGTCGGTGTATTTTTCTTTTGCATAAAAAATGGCATTGTATTATTAGCTGCTTTGCATCTTGCAGCACAGTTGAAAAAACTGAAAGAAGCAGGGGAGCATATTGCAAAAGGTGACATGACCTATCGTGTAAATACCGAAAAGATGTACCGGGATTTTCGGAAGCATGGAGAAAATTTAAACAGTGTAGGAGAAGGTCTTGTAGTTGCGGTCGAGGAGCGTATGAAGAGTGAACGTTTTAAAACAGAGCTGATTACAAACGTGTCACATGATATTAAGACGCCGTTAACATCAATTATTAATTACGTAGATTTGATTCAGAAAGAAGAAATTCAGAATCCGAAGATTGAAGAGTATTTAGAAGTGCTGGAACGTCAGTCAAAACGGTTAAAGAAATTACTGGAGGATTTACTGGAAGCATCAAAGGCTTCCGCCGGAACACTTACGGTTGGATTTGAGACACTGGAAGCAGGGGTATTTCTAGTACAGACTGTTGGGGAATTTGAGGAAAAGACAGCGGCAAGGTCATTAGAGCTAATCGTGAAAAAACCGGAAGAACCAATTTATATCAATGCAGATGGCAGACATTTATGGCGTGTGATTGATAACCTGATGAATAATATCTGTAAATATGCACAGCCAAATACACGTGTTTATATCAATCTGGATGCGACAGAGGAGGAGGTAAACATGATCTTCCGAAATACATCACAGTATCCGCTGAATATTACAAGTGAAGAATTAATGGAACGATTCGTGCGGGGAGATTCTTCGCGCCATACCGAAGGAAGCGGACTGGGGCTTTCCATTGCACAGAGCCTGACAGAGCTGATGAATGGAAGATTTGAGTTAATCGTGGATGGAGACTTGTTTAAGGTAATCTTAACGTTTGCAAAGGTGCGATAAAAATAAGAGGAAGTAATGGTATTTATTAAATGAAATAAATTGCAGTCC
>CAYMTX010000099.1:3447-8764 GCA_964393475.1 uncultured Roseburia sp.
ACATGGGTGGATTTTTTGGTGTCGTATCACAACAGGATTGTGTATTTGATTTGTTTTTTGGCATAGATTATCATTCTCATCTGGGAACAAGGCGCGGTGGTATGACGGTTTTGAATGAAAAAGGATTTCAACGTGCAATTCATAATATTGAAAATTCACCATTCCGCACGAAATTTGACAGTGATTTTCAGGAGATGAAAGGGAATTCCGGTATCGGTTGTATTTCTGATTATGAGCCACAGCCGTTAATTGTGCGTTCACATCATGGAACATATGCACTTACTACAGTATCAAAAATTAATAATACAGAACAGATTACACGGCATCTCTTTGATACCGGACATGCACATTTTCTGGAGATGAGTGGTGGTGAGATTAATTCCACCGAGTTAGTGGCAGCATTGATTAATCAGAAGGAGAATTTAATCGAGGGTATTACGTATGCACAGGATATGATAGATGGTTCGTTATCATTGCTTTTAATGAACGAGGCAGGTATTTATGCGGCGAGAGATAAGAAAGGCAGAACACCGGTTGTAATCGGACACAAAGAAGGTGCGTTTTGTGCCTCTTTTGAAAACTATGCCTACAAAAATCTGGGTTATATGGATTATAAGGAACTGGGACCGGGAGAAATTGTAGTTATCAACGCTAAAGCATGTCTGGAGCTTGTGAATCCACAAAAAGATATGAAGATTTGCACATTTTTGTGGGTATATTATGGTTATCCGGCGAGTGCGTATGAAGGATTAAGTGTAGAACAGATGCGCTATAATTGCGGTGCAAAAATGGCACAGCGGGACAATGTGAAGCCGGATATTGTAGCAGGCGTACCGGATTCCGGAATTGCAGCAGCAGTCGGTTATGCCAATGAGTCCGGTGTCCCGTTTTCCAGACCGTTTATTAAATATACACCGACATGGCCGCGTTCCTTTATGCCGAGCATTCAGAGCCAGCGTAACTTGATAGCTAAGATGAAAATGCTTGCCGTAGATGAACTTATTAAGGATAAAAGTATTTTATTGATAGATGATTCGATTGTGCGGGGAACACAGTTAGGGGAGACCACGGAATATTTATATGACCGCGGCGCAAAGGAAGTACATATCCGGCCGGCATGTCCGCCGATTATGTTCCGCTGTAAGTATTTGAATTTTTCACGTTCTACTTCGGAAATGGATTTGATTACCCGCAGAATGATTGCGCGGTTAGAGGGCGATGAGGTTTCAGAAGAAGTACTGGAAGAATACATGAATCCTGAGACAGAACGATACAAAGCAATGCTGGAAGAAATTCGGAAAGAATTGAATTTTACAACGCTGCAGTATTGCCGTCTGGACGATATGTTAGAAGCGACCGGACTGGAGAAATGTAAACTTTGTACCTATTGCTGGAACGGAAAAGAGTGATAATGAAATTGCAGTGTTACTAATAGACACTGCAATTTTTTTGCCTTTTTTAGAGTATCGCTCAATAAGTGTGGAAAATCTGCAATTTTCTTGCTATATTAAGATTGTCATATAAAGTACAGTTTGAAAACCTTTTAACTCGAGAGGAGATAGATATAATGACATTGAAAGAAATAGAAATCGGAAGATGTGCACAGATTATTCATGTGGGCGGAGAGGGCTCTCTGCGTCAGCACTTTCTGGATATGGGAATTATTCCAGGGGCAGAGCTTACAGTAGTAAAACTGGCACCTATGGGCGATCCTATGGAAATTCAGATTCACGGGTATGAACTAACATTGCGCCTTGCAGATGCAGAAAAGATTCAGGTTGAACCGATTGCAGAACGCAGCCGTAGACACAAAAGTGCCCCAAATATAGGTAAAATGCAACATCCGGGTCTGGGAGAAGGTGGTATTTTCCATTCTAAGAAAGATGAAATGCCACTTCCGGAGGGAACAGTATTGACCTATGCACTAGTTGGCAATCAGAACTGTGGCAAAACCACTCTGTTCAATCAGCTTACTGGTTCTAATCAGCATGTGGGTAATTTTCCGGGTGTGACAGTTGACCGCAAGGACGGAAGTATTAAGGGACATCCGAAGACCTCTGTAACGGATCTTCCGGGGATTTATTCGATGTCTCCTTATAGTAGCGAGGAAATCGTGTCCCGTAATTTTGTCTTAAATGAAAAACCGAAAGCAATTATTAATATTGTAGATGCAACCAATATTGAGCGAAATTTGTACTTAACCATGCAGCTGTTGGAAATGAATATTCCGATGGTTGTGGCATTGAATATGATGGATGAGATGACAGGCAATGGCGGAACTGTGGATATTAACCGGATTGAGAATCTTTTAGGAGTTCCGGTAGTTCCTATCTCCGCAGCCAAAAATCAGGGAGTTGACGAGCTGATTAAGCATGCTGTACATATCGCACGATATCAGGAATCGCCTATGCGTCAGGATTTCTGTGATGAAAAAGACTTTAATGGTGCAGTTCACCGTTGCCTCCATGCGGTAGTCCACCTGATTCAGGATCATGCCGATAATGCCGGACTGCCGGTTCGTTTTGCAGCCAGCAAGCTGGTGGAGGGTGATGCCTTAGTATTGGAGCAGTTGAAGCTGGATCAGAATGAAAAAGATATGTTGGAGCACATTATCTGTCAGATGGAGACAGAACGCGGACTTGACCGGAGTGCTGCGATTGCAGATATGCGATATAGTTTTATTGAGAAGGTTTGTGAGCAGACGGTGGTAAGACCAAGAGAAAGCAGAGAGCATCAGCGCAGCCGTAAACTGGATGAGATACTGACCGGAAAATATACGGCAATTCCGTGTTTCATAGGTATTATGGCACTCATGTTTCACCTGACTTTTAATGTGATTGGTGCATGGTTTCAAGGTGTTTTGGAATTGGGGATTGAGACGTTTACCGGATGGGTGGATGAACTTCTGACTTCGTTAAATGTCAATCTGGCAATCCATAGCCTTATTATTGATGGTATTTTTGCGGGGGTAGGCAGTGTGCTGAGTTTCCTGCCGGTGATTATTACCCTGTTCTTTTTTCTGTCTTTACTGGAAGACAGCGGATATATCGCCCGTGTAGCCTTTTTTATGGATAAGCTGTTGCGTAAAATTGGGTTGTCCGGACGGAGTATTGTTCCTATGCTGATAGGTTTTGGCTGTACCGTGCCGGCAGTTATGGCAACCAGGACACTGCCTAGTGAGCGGGATAGGAAAATGACGATTTTATTGACACCTTTTATGAGCTGTACTGCAAAGCTACCGATTTATGCGTTCTTTGTGGATGCATTTTTTCCGGAGCATGGAGGTCTTGTTATGACCGGTTTGTATGTTCTTGGCATCGTGGTGGGTATTCTGGTTGCATTACTTTACAAAGATACGTTGTTCAAAGGGGAAGCAGTTCCGTTTGTCATGGAGCTTCCGAACTACCGTTTGCCGGGTGTAAAGAATGTGGCTCAGCTACTTTGGGAAAAAGCAAAAGATTTCTTACAGCGTGCATTCTCTGTAATTCTCATTGCGACTGTGGCAGTTTGGTTTTTGCAAAGCTTTGATTTGCGGCTGAATATGGTAACAGATTCACAGGACAGCATTCTTGCAGTTGTTTCAGGTTTTATGGTTCCGTTGTTTAGACCGCTTGGACTGGGGGACTGGCGAATTTGTACAGCTTTCATAAGTGGCTTTATGGCAAAGGAGAGTGTGGTGTCTACACTGGAGATACTATTTGGACAAGCAGTGACAACCGCTATTTCACCTCTTGCTGCCGCTTCTCTTTTGGTGTTTAGTCTGCTCTATACACCATGTGTTGCAGCTATCGCTTCTGTCAAACGTGAGCTGGGTGGTAAATGGGGACTTGGCGTAGTGGTATGGCAGTGTGCAGTTGCGTGGATTGCAGCCTTGATTGTGCGGCTTATCGGACTGGCATTGGGAATGGTATAATATAGGAGTGTGTGATGAAGCAGGAGACTTTACAGTATTATAATAACAAAGCGCAGGAATTTGTTTCGGGAACAGTAGATGTTGAATTTACGGAAACACAGGATATGTTTTTGAAGTATATTCCGGCAGGTGGCAAAATTTTAGATTTTGGGTGTGGTTCCGGACGGGATACAAAGTATTTTTTGAGCAGAGGATATCGTGTTAGTGCAATAGACGGTTCGGAAGAGCTTTGTAAGATAGCCAGTGAGTATACAGGAGTGCAGGTAAAGCAGATGTTATTCGAAGAGTTGAATGCATTCAGCGAATATGATGGAATCTGGGCATGTGCCTCCATACTTCATACAGCAAAGAAGAACTTGCCGGATATTTTGAAGAAAATGTCAGATGCGACAAAATTAAATGGAGTCGTGTATGCCTCTTTTAAATATGGTGACTTTGAAGGTGTTAGGAATGGAAGGTTTTTTACATATCTGACAGAGGAAAGCTTTGGAGAAATGTTAAAGATAATTCCGGAACTGGCAATTGAGAAAGTATGGATTTCGTCAGATGTTCGTGCAAACCGGCACGATGAACGATGGTTGAATTTAATTTTGAGGAAAATTGGAACGATATATACCGAATAGTGGAGAGTGCTATGAAGAATACAACGCTTTGTTATATTGAAAAAGAGGATGAGTATCTAATGCTTCATCGCATAAAAAAGGTAAACGATGAAAATCACGATAAATGGATTGGTGTAGGTGGAAAGTTTGAAAGTGGAGAAAGTCCCGAAGACTGCCTTCTTCGGGAGGTAAAGGAGGAAACCGGACTGACACTGACTGATTACCGGTTCAGGGGCATTGTTACTTTTGTATCGAATGAATGGGGAACGGAGTATATGCATCTTTTTACAGCGTCAGGATTTGAAGGTGATATGAAAAGTTGTGAGGAAGGCGAGCTTGTGTGGGTGCCAAAGTCGGAAATAGAAAATCTGAATATTTGGGAGGGAGATAAAATCTTCTTCCGATTATTGGATAAATGTGATAATTTTTTCTCTTTGAAGCTGACATATGAGGGAGAGAAACTGACCGGAGTGAAGGTGCAGGAGTATTAGAAAGGAAAAAGGAAAAGGTCAATTTACCGTCCCTATACTGGCAACAGGAAGGGGTGCTAGCGGTGGATTTACTGATTTCCTTTATCATCTCTGTTATAGCAAGTGTAGTTGCCTACTACATATGTGAATGGCTTGATGGAGAGAAGTAAACGGTAACAAGCCTGATGGTCTGGTCTTGCTTTGTAAGAATCCATACTTGTAAAAAAGTCAAGTTTGGGGTTTTTGTAGTTTTGAATATCTAAAATAGTCAATCTAAAGTCAATTCTTTTGGCAGCAGGCAGACAAAAAAAGAGAACAGATTTCTCTGTCCT
>CAYMTX010000100.1:0-8759 GCA_964393475.1 uncultured Roseburia sp.
GTTTTATCAGCACATGTCTGTAAGGAACACTAAACAAGCCACTAAAAGCAGTTCGCGATTATGCAGACAAAAGCCGAAATTTGTTTCAACCTTGAGCGCACATAAAAAATCACGTTTCTGTCAGACAGCAAATTAGTATTTCAAGCTTTTTGAAATTACAACCTCAAATCGGTTGCTTCTAAACATTGCCACGCAATATCACTTCTACAACATAAAAGAACATAAAAGCAGAAAAACGGTTGTTTTTACAGCTGCTCGGCTTCATCCATCTCCGATAAAATCTTCTTAATGCTTGCAAGTTTCACACAGATTACGAAAATCTCTGTAGCAGTTGTAAGATTCTCAAGACTCGGGAATGACGGAGAAATACGGATAACAGAATCCCGCGGATCCTTGCCATATGGGAAAGGTGCCCCCGCAGATGTCATCGTAACACCCGCTTTCTGCATTCTCGCTACTACATCCTTTGCGCATCCCTCCAAAGTCTCATAAGCTACGAAATAGCCCCCCTTCGGTGTATACCAGCTGCCTACACCAAGACCTTTTAACTCGCGTTCAAAAGTCTCTGCAATCATCTCAAATTTTGGACGAAGCAGATTGGCATGGAGTCTCATATGCTCTGTGATGCCATGAATATCTTTGAAATATCTTACATGACGTAACTGATTTACTTTATCGTGACCAAGTGTCTGGTTTTTCAATTGCTTCTTGATATCTTCTAAGTTATTGGCAGAAGTCGCAATTGCTGCCACACCGGAACCCGGGAAACAGATTTTACTTGTAGAAGCAAACTTGTAAACCATATCCGGCTTACCTGCTCGCTTACACTCAGCTAAAATCTCAATTAAATGATCCTGATTAATATCATATAAATGATGCACACAATATGCATTATCCCAATAAATACGAAAATCTTTTGCTGCCGGCTCTAATCTTGCAAAACGGCGGACTGTCTCGTCCGAATACGTAATACCCTGTGGATTCGAGTACTTCGGAACGCACCAGATACCCTTTATTGCCTCATCTTCACGAACAAGCCGTTCCACCATATCCATATCCGGACCGGTAGAAAGCATCGGCACATTTATCATCTCTATCCCAAAATATTCTGTAATTGCAAAATGTCTGTCATATCCGGGTACCGGACATAAGAACTTCACTTTATCCAATTTACACCATGGTGTATTGCCCATAACACCATGTGTCATAGAACGGGAAATAGTATCATACATAATATTCAAGCTGGAATTACCATAAATAATGATATTATCAGGATGTACTTCCATCATATCTCCCAATAACACCTTTGCTTCATGAATACCGTCTAAAACTCCGTAATTACGACAATCTGTTCCGTCATCGCAAGTAAGGTCTGCAGAAGAAGACAATACATCCATCATTCCCATTGTTAAGTCAAGCTGCTCCTGTGATGGCTTACCACGAGACATATCAAGGTGTAATCCCTTCGCCTGATATTTTTTGTACTCAGCCTTCAGCACTTCTTTCTCTGCTAAAAGTTCTTCTCTCGTCATTTCCTGATAAGATTTCATTCTATGTTTCCTCCTGCCTCTCATTTCTTCCCTCTATCTTAGTTTAAATGCTTCCCTATCGGTCAAAGTTATTCATCTTCTTTTAACCAGCGGAAATGCTCTTTAATCTGCTTCTCATAACCATTATCGGATGGTTGATAAAATACCTTATCCGTTAAACCATCCGGCAAATACTGCTGCTTCACATAATGCTTCGGATATGCATGGGCATATTTATATCCCTCACCATGTCCAAGCTTTGCCGAGCCCTTATAGTGGGCATCCTGTAAATGCACCGGAATCGGTGACGTCTTGGTATTACGTACCACATCCATTGCCTCAGCAATTGCTTCATACGCCGCATTACTCTTCGGAGCACAGGCTACATAACTGGCTGCCTGCGATAAAATAATCTGTGCTTCCGGCATACCGATTCGCTCAATTGCCTGCGAGGCTGATGTAGCAACCACAAGAGCCATCGGATCTGCATTTCCCACATCCTCAGATGCACAAATCATAATTCTTCTTGCAATAAATTTAATATCCTCTCCTGCATAAAGCATTCGTGCAAGATAGTATACAGCAGCATCCGGGTCAGAACCTCTCATACTTTTAATAAATGCCGAAATCGTGTCATAATGATTATCGCCGGTCTTATCATAGCGTACCACACGTTTTTGAATACATTCGCCTGCAACCTCTAACGTAATATGTATCTTCCCGTCTTCTCCGCGTTCCGTGGTCAATATGCCAAGTTCAATCGCTGTCAATGCAGCTCTGGCATCCCCATTTGATACATCTGCCAAAAATTCCAATGCATCCTCATCAATGACTGCATGATAAGATCCCATACCTTTTTCCACGTCATTTACTGCACGTAAAAGAAGTACTTTTATATCCTCTGTCGAGAGATTCTTCAACTCAAAAATAATGGAACGGGACAAAAGCGCACCATTTACTTCAAAATAGGGATTCTCCGTGGTGGCTCCAATTAAAATTACCGTACCATCCTCTACAAATGGCAAGAGATAATCCTGCTGCCCTTTATTAAAACGATGAATTTCATCAATGAACAGAATCGTCTTCTTCCCATACATTCCCTGGTTATTCTTCGCCTGTTCTACGACTTCTTCCATATCCTTTTTTCCGGCAGATGTAGCATTAATCTGTAAAAACTCTGCACTGGTAGTATTGGCAATCACCTTCGCCAACGTAGTCTTCCCTGTTCCCGGAGGTCCGTATAAAATAATAGAGCTCAGCTTATCTGCCTTAATCGCACGATAAAGCAACTTATCTTTACCGATAATATGCTGCTGTCCTACAACTTCTTCCAACGTAGTCGGACGAAGCCGGGATGCTAACGGCGATTCTTTTTCCTGATTCTGTTCTCTCATATAATCGAATAAATCCATAGTATACTCCATTCTTTCGTATTACCTTACATGAAACTTATCGTTTTGGCAAGTATAATATTGCCAAAATACCATGCTATTTTTTTATAGCAATTATTCCTAAACCTTTAAGCTTCTAAGATACTGTTTTGTCTCACTGTCAATCCGGTAACTTTCTATCGCTTTTTGAATCGCCTTATTGTGTTCCCACGCCGGCAGCACTTGTTTTTGCAGATATGGTATCGTTGCATCATACTGCTTCACCAACGCTATCGAAAAATACCATGCCACTGCCATTTTAACATAATATTCTTCCGTCCGGATACCAGCCACCAAGTCAAGCATTTCCGATTCAAAAGCATCTTCCAAAAAGTATCCCAACAGTGTAACCACACCAAATCGTACCGTATACACATCTTCACTGTTAATCCACTTTTTCACATATTCGTATACAAGCGGTAAGTTTTTCTTAAAAACTTTAGCTCCCATCATATCGCAAGTCGCCCAATTATCCACATACGGCAAAAACTTTTCCAACTCCTTAATATACGCTTCCACATCTTGATAAAGCAGCCCCAGCAATGCCCCGTGCAGATTATTTTCTTCATAGTAAACATGCGGAAGTTCCCGCAAAAACTCGTATACCTCAGGATATTTCGCTACTTTTTTGGCATATGCACGAAGTGCCGGAGTACGGACACCAATGATTTTCTCTTCCGGTATCGTCGGGATTAATTTTTTATGAAATTGAAAATACGACTCATCCCGCAATTCCAATAATTCTTTTGTAATTTTATCCATTTCATTTCTCTTTCTGTTATGTTTTGCAAGACTCACTAAAGGTGCTCAAAAAATACTTCATCAATTTAATATCAGTTCATCTACCGTCACAAATGCATAACCTTCTTTTTGCAGATAATCAATAATTTGAAATGCTGCGTTTACGGAAGATTTGGATGCATCATGCAAAAGTATTATATCACCATCTTCTACACATTTGAGTACTCTTTTTACAATCACATCTGTATTATTCGTATTCCAGTCTAACGGGTCACGGTTTGTTATAAAAGTAAAGAAAAAGATACTGCCTAATATGAACAGTATCTAAATATCTTTTAATACTACGAAAGCATTAACACATCTTATTTTCATAATCCTGTAATTCATGAAAAATATTATCAACAAACACGATATTCTCTACGATGCGATACATCATAAAATATCTGTGATTCAAAAAATTAATACGGCGATATTTCTGCACACGAAGTTTTGGATTCTCACACAACTTCAAACTGCCTGCTACATGCTTCAAACAGTCAATAGTTGCTTCATAATCGTCTAAAACATTTTGTGCTGCCTGCATACTCCTTTTTTCAAAAATAAGATATTGGATGAATCTGTCCAAATCTTCTTCCGCATCTTTTGTCATTACAATCCTATAATCCATATTTAACCCTCATATCACGAGAAACATCTGAAGCATCACGATATTTGCCCTGTGTTGCATTCTGACGGGATTTTTCTAACCTATTCAGTAATTCTGTCTCGGATAACGCTTCATGTGGATTGGTACATACCCTTTTGATTTCAAATGGGAATCCATTTACAGCTAATGCCTGTGTTAAAAACATGCGGATTGCCGTCGTTGTATCTGTACCTAAATCTTTAAATAATTCATCTGCTCTTGTTTTTAATTCATCATCTACCCGAATTTGAATTGTGCTTGCCATATATGATATCTCCTATTTTTAGATGTACTATTATTCTATTATAGTTAGAATAGCAAAAAAATAATGCTAAGTCAATGCATTTGCAATGACTCAGCATTATAATATGCTTTAGATACTGTTTATATTAGGCAGTATCTAAATATCTCTTTGTCGTTTTCTTTACAAACAAAAGAACTCTCCATCCTTACAGAGTTGTGTTTGTTGTCCGTCCTTAATCATATATGCTTCTTCTTCAAATTCAGGACCTGCATAAACTACATCTGCACAGTTCATAGAGCCAGCGCTCCACGCAACAATAATTCCATTATAATTCAATAAGCATTCTCTTAAACGAAGTTGTTTTATAAATTTATTTTGCGTAGGCACATGTCCACCTGTCAAAACAATTACATCTATATTTTCCAAATCATCAACAACCTCTGGATTCCTATTGTCGCATTTGTCTATGTATGAAACACTGAGGTCACTTAGGCTAAAAGATTCCTTTATTTACCTATGGTTATTTGCTATACCTTATTTAACCTTGTGCATAAGAAATTATGATAGTCAGACGGAATTGGCTGAAAAAAAGCCCTCTGCAAGTAGCAGAGGGCTTGAAACACCTTACATTCTAACAATGTTTTAATTGTTACTGATTAACTTAATGCAGAAGTTATAAAAACATCTACATTTAAATTGTATCATCATATATTTTTCAAAATCAATAGACCAATAAATACAGAAAACACTATTCGAACTTGTGTTCTGTATAGTTTTGTGTTATAATAATTTTAGTAGCTTTATAGCTACTGGCAATCGTGTACAACCTATGCTATGCATAGCCGGGGTGGTTGACCTCCATTTTTACATAGAATGGAGGTGATGCTCATGAAGAATAAATTCGATTTTAAAGACTTAATGTCTTTCGGAATGTTCCTCTTGGCACTACTGACATTCATTTATTTGATTTGTCACTAAAGTAGTAAAGACCTTCCCTGTACTTTGACCGAGATAGGGAAGGTCTCCTTTCATACCAGAGGTCAACCACTCTGTGGCGATTGCCTTTTGTTAGTTATATTATAGCACATAATTTGATAATTACAATTATTAAATTTTCCATATTATCTCCATATCCCCATTGGAAGAAAGTAGTATTTTTTCAATCATCTGCTGACAAATGCTTTTCTTTTCATCTGTCGAAAGTCTATTATATACGATTGGTAATCTATCAGAAATTCGCAACCTCTCTACTGCTTTGGTGTTCATAAACTCGGTAAGTTGTATTTCGTTTATTTCCTGCTGTAATGCTTCTATTTTACTATGTACAGTTTTAGCACTTTCGCCACCTAAAGCCACAAGCTCAAGTAAATTATCAATCTTTGCTTTCAACTCTCTGATATGATTTTCTTTTTCTTGGTCTGATATAATTTCTGTTACAATACTCTCTGCAATTTTATCCAGTTCTTTTTGCACTTCATTTCCGACTTGATTTTGAATATCCTGAAATCTAACACCTTTTAATGATGCATCACAAGTCTTTAATGTGTATCTTCCGTGGCAACCTAAATATGGTATGCCTTTTGCAGATTTACTATGGGATTTAATAGCATAACCACACGTCTTACACTTGATTAGTCCTGCTAATTCTTCTAGTACACTTGGGGCATTAGAACGACTTATTTGTTCATTCGTGGCTAACCGTTCCTGTACCGTAATAAAGGTTTTGCTATCTATTACACCTTTAAAATTTGTAAGGTAAATACTTTGTTCTTTCAAATCTGTGTATTTTCTTGTATTAACATTACCGACCTTTTTACCAACTATATGTGCGCTTGTTGCGCCATCCCATTCGCAATCATTCAAAAACTTAACTTTTCTTATTTCGTAGTATTTTTTTAATCGCTCATCAGCTACAGCATAAACACTATTTTGAAGCATACGGGCAATCGTGACATTATCCCAACCACCATTTTTACGCCTGCTCTTATATCCCTTTTCAGTTAAAGCATTGCAAATCTGTTTCATTGAAATGTTTGGAGAATAGGCATATTGATGAAAACAATATTTTACGATTTCCATTTCATCTGCATTTACTTTAAGTGTTGGCTTTTTATCTTCTGTTTTTCCATTTGTAAAACCATAAGGAGCGGGACCACCCGCCCAGCGTCCATCCATACTGATACGAGAGTAGTAATTATCTTTGACACGCTCTTGAATACTTTCACGCTCCATTTGTGCGAAGACTATCAGTATGCCCATCATCGCTCTCCCCATTGGAGTAGAAGTATCAAAGTTTTCATTTACAGACACAAAATCTGTACCGTGTTCCTGCATAATAGAATACAATCCGTAAAAATCTGTGATATTTCGGCTGATACGGTCTAGTCTGTATACAATAACCTTGCTTATCTTATTTTCTTTAATATCCTTTATTAAATCTTCCAACTCCGGTCTGTCAGTATTTTTTCCGGAATATCCTTTATCCTTGTATACATTTGCTTTGCCGGTTGTGATTAACTCGCATTTTTCAATTTGTGTTTCAATGCTCACGCTGTCCTTTTTGTCTACACTCTGTCTTGCATATATCGCCTCTGTTTTTTTCATTTTGTAAATCCTCCTTGTAATTTAAGTAATCAACAAATTTCAAGTAAAGATTCATTTTTTCTTCTTTCGTGATATTTTTATATGTGTTAATTACCACTTATAAAAACCTCAAAAATTCTTATCGTAGCAGTATATACAGGCAGGTGCCAAAATACAACAAATTTTATAAAGTTTTTGAAATTCTTTACTTACATTACAAATGTATCCACATCCCATAACACCTCAATCATAGTAGTCTCATAATCCAAATTCTTCTTCCAACAGCCAAAAGGTGGTCTGATAAACTGCGGGCACTCACCTGTCAGCTCCTCTATCAGCTCATTCGTCTTTACTACCTGCTCCACTGCCTTCTCATCTGTCAGATTACAGAGATTCACATGCTGATAAGAGTGTGTTCCTATCAAGTGTCCGTCCTCATACATCTGCTGCACCAGTTCCGGATATTTTTCAATTTCCGCTCCTAATAAAAAGAACGTGGCTGATACTCCACGTTCCTTTAATCCTTCCAATAATTCTGCTGTATAATTCGGATTCGGACCATCATCAAATGTAATTGCAACTTTCTTTTCTTCAATAGCAGTTGCACTCGTCTCCATATACTGTTCCTTTACCAGCATTGAAAGACACCCGACTGTAACAATTATGGCTGCTATATATATTCCAAACGCTGCTTTCCCTTTTCCCATAAATAGCTCCATTCGGATTTGTTTCATTTTATGCAGAATAATCTTATTTATGCTTTATTATTCAAGACTCGCTTGTTACTCACCGCTTATAAAAGTTAGAGTCATCTCACATCTGATATATTTTCCCACCGCTTCTAAGCGGTTCACATGTTACATCCACACCTAAACGTCTAAAAATCTTCGCATCTACTTCCGATAACATAACAGAGGTATGAACCTGACAACCTTTCAGTTTCGGAAGCTGTTCCAGTGCATTTTTTGCATCCGGGTTGTTAAGACCTGCTAAGGATAAAGCAAGCAGCGTCTCATCTGTATGCAATCTTGGATTTTTACCACCTAAAAAACGGACTTTCAAATCCTGAATCGGTTCAATTGCTTCCGGACTGATTAATTTTACATCATGTTCAATACCCGAGAGATATTTTACTGCATTCAGCAACAATGCGGATGATGCTCCAAGTAAATCCGTTGTCTTAGAAGTAATAATCGTTCCGTCTGCCAATTCAATTGCCGCTGTCGGAACTCCAAGTTCTAAGGCACGATTCTTTGCCGCAACCGTTACTTTACGGTCATCCGTAGAAATCTTTGCCTGTTTCATCAAAAGTTCTATTTTATAAACTTCTGTCTCTGCATCCTCACCTTTGGCAGCACGGTTCAGTGCACTATAATAACGGCGTATGATTTCCATTCCGGACGCTTCACAACAGGCATCATCATCAATAATGCAATTGCCTGCCATATTAACGCCCATATCCGTAGGCGATTTGTAATACGTGTTTTCTCCGTAGATACCTTCAAAAATAGCATTCAATACCGGATAAATCTCAATATCTCTATTAT
>CAYMTX010000101.1:0-8675 GCA_964393475.1 uncultured Roseburia sp.
CCTCCTGGTCCCAAACCAGGCGCTCTAGCCAAGCTGAGCCACACCCCGAAGGATTTATTTTTTGCGCCTCGTTCGTGACGCAAGAGTTATTATATAAGACTCCTGCAAAAATGTCAACACCTTTTTTTATCTTTTTTCGCATTTTTTTCATTTTGTTAAAATTGCATATAAAGTACATACAATTCAAACATTTTTATATCAAAACTACTACAGATATTCAATTGAGAATTGTGCTTCCTCGTTTTCATCTAACTCCATAACGATATAAGAATGATTCCGCCCCTCCTGTCTCGGATAAGAAATGCTACCCGGATTCAATATTACTACATTCTTATCCTTTTCCAAAAATGGACGATGCGTATGCCCAAACATAACTATATCAATATTTCTTGCTTCTGCTTCTCTTTTAATATGTGCAATTCCCGCATTTACATAATAGTAATGTCCATGTGTCAATAGTACTCTGTATTTCCCAATATTCATTTCACGTTCACTCGGAAGGTCAGAAAAAAAATCGTTATTCCCTGCCACTATCTCTACAGGACATTCTGCAATGACCTCAATGTAGTCCTCAAAACCTTCTGCATCACCTAAATGAATAAGCATATCCAGCGGTTTTTCCCGTTCCAAAACCGCTTCTAAATATTCATGTTTTCTGTGTGTATCGCTAACAATTAATATTTTCATAAATTACTTGATTCCATGTTCCATTAATTTTTCTCTCATGGCACTTAACGCTTTTCCTCGATGACTGATACGATTCTTCTCTTCTTCCGGAATTTCAGCAGTTGAACATCCCAACTCATCTGTGTAAAAAATAGGATCATAGCCAAACCCATGGCAACCTGCAACTTCAAAACCAATATAACCTTCAATCGTCTCTCTTACTACGATTACTTCTTTATCCGGCAATACTGCTGCTATTGCACACACGAAACGAGCACTGCGCAATTCCTTCGGCACACCTTCCAAACGTTCCAAAATTGCCTGATTCTTAATAGCATAAGGGGTATTCTCACCTAAATATCTGGCAGAATAAATCCCCGGCTCCTTGTTGAGATAGTCCACTTCCAAACCGGAATCATCCGCTAATACAATATCGTTAGTCATAGCTGCAATTGCCTGTGCCTTAATTACTGCATTTTCTTCAAAAGTAGCGCCGTTTTCCTCTATATCTACGCAAATATCGACTTCTTTCATCGATACTACTTCTGTTTCCATATCCGCTAATATATCGCGGATTTCTCTCATTTTTCCCTCATTTCCCGTTGCAAAAACAATACGGCTCATCCTGCTACCTCTTATCCTGTTCTATTGCCGAAACTTCTTCCAAAGCTCTAAAAATCGCTTTATAAATCGCTTCTGCTGCTTTCTTTTGATAATCTGCTGAATTTAATAATCCTAGTTCTTCTTTGTTGGTCATAAAGCCAACCTCTATCAAAGCCACCGGCACTTTACTATTCTTAATAATAAAGATATTATCCCCCTTTAGTAAGCCTCTGTCGCGACTTTCCAACGCCTTAGTCATCTCTTCCATGCATATCTGGGCCAATCGTTCACTGGTAAAATCACCTTCAAAGGACTCGCTATACATTACCTCTGTTCCTCTGATAGACGTTGAGTACTTGTAAGAATTATTATGCACACTGATGAACAAATCCGCATTAGACTTGTTCGCCAGCCCTACTCTCTTCTCATAGCTTGGATTCTTGTCATCGATGCGGGTATAATAAACTTTCATATCCGCATCTGATGCGTCTAAAAGCTCTTTCAATTCCAAAACTATGGCAAGGTCAATATCTTTCTCCATCACACCAAATTTCTCAGCTCCACCGTCATTCCCACCATGTCCGGCATCGATTACCACCACATATTCATAAAGTTCCTTCGGTTCAATGAAATCCAGATAATAATATTCCTCATCATACTCTGTCACTATTTCATATACCAAATCCGTAGTAATCTCAATGATATCCACACGCTTGCCCTGAGAGTAACTTAACCCCTCAATATGGTCGCTGCTTCCGGCAATCGGGTAACTTTCAAAATAATTATCATCCGTATGCGGAATCTCAATGCGAAGCGTCTGTGTCATATAATCATTGCTTAACGAAATCTCTTCTCCTGTCACACCGGCAGGTAACGTCACACGTAACTGCATGTACTTTTCCGCGTCCACAATCTCCGTATCCCTAAGTGTCAGGTTATTGCTATTCTCTTGTTCTGTTTTTTTATCCGGCTGATATTCCCCGTTTACTCTTGCTATCGCCCATGCCTGTACATCCGGCAGTTTCATATACATAACCGAAAAAACAAGCGTAAGGCACACCAGAACTTCCGCCGTAAACTTTATCACTTTCTCTTCCACGTAAAACCTCTTTAACGATTTCTGCTAAAAGCTTTGATGCACAAATTACAATCTATTACTTCTTTCACATCTTCCCAATCTATTCCGTTCGTACTGATGTAACCATCTCCATCATCCGTAATAACATTTGCAGTTGCCTTATCTGCCGCGTACTCAATCGCCAGCGGATGCACTGCATCCGGAGTTATAATATGCAAAATCACTGCATACTGCTCTCCAGCATCAATTGTAATCTCCTGACTGAAATCAATCGTATAATATCCGGCATTACTTAATTTTCCGGATGCCACCGGAATTCTTTCGTTTAATGATTCCATTCCCGTAAACTCCGGCACCACAAAAAGTTCATACTCTGTATCTTTTCCTGTCGCATAAAAACTAATCGCATTCAATATCTCATCTGATTCCGCAGTAAACACATTGGCACCAAAAATGCTCTCTTTATTATAACCCAATTGTCCAACCCAGCCACACAAATCACTTTGATAGATGTGGTCATAATTATCCGTAGAATCGATTCTTGTATAGGCTACATTATGCGTTCCGATATTTGTATCATAATAGGAAATATAGAAATATCCCTGTTCACCAAAACTACGTCCCCAGCTGTTTTGGCAAATAAAGGCTCCGTCCCCTTCCAGATTCACGGAAAAATTGTCCTTAGAATAATTATCATCCCAACCTACGATTACCACATCATGATTCGGCTTCTCAGTACCAATATAACAATAAGCATTTGCCTCTTTATTATAATATTTAGACTCCGAGCCTGCGCTTTTTAACGCACTATAGATAGAAGTCTGAACACCACCATATTTAAACACGGCTTCTTTTATTTTCTCATAATCCTTTGCCGCAATTACCTGCATTTCCTGTACATGCTTCACTGTCTCAAGACTCTCATTGGTCTTGCCGTCTCCATATGGATCTCCTTCGCCTGACACAGGTCCCTGCCAAGATGCCAAATAGGCCATACCCATGGTATATTCGCCACCGTCCTTCTGTGTCAGGTTAAAACTATTTGCAATTGTCATATGATCTACTGCAAACTGCCATGACTCTTCCGGTAAAAGTACCGATTCCATAGCACTCAATGCTGCGAATGCCCAGCAAGTTCCATTATTTCCCTGATTTCGGATGTCCGACACTCTGGCACTTTCTCTTAAATCATATTTGGTAGGAAAAATAGAAGTATTGCTTGCCACGTCTGCTGCTTGTGCAAGATTCTCTTCTACACTCCAGTTATAAGAATAGTTCATGTAACTGGAAATATCATTCAAACTGACATATAAATCATTGTTATTGCTGATAAGTGGTGAAATAACCGGCATAGCCTCGCCATTTACCTCTACGGTCCGTTCTTCCAATCCAAACACAAGCTTATTACTATGTTTTTCCAGCACTAAAATTTCACCATTATAAATATAAGCACTACAATTCAATGCTTCTGACAACATTTTTGCCGGAAGCATAATATTCAGTTCGTCATTCATATAAAAAGGATATTCCTCGTTGGTATATTCCTTATTATCAATGATGATAGAAAACAAATTCTCATTTACAGTCTCTGCAATTAACGGATTCCAAGTTTCCCCTTCCATAGTTGCCCCACGAAAACTGCTAATTTGCTGGTAGTTTTCTGCAAATGTATTAAATTTCAGAGAAAATCCAATTACTAATACGAGAGTAAAAGCAATATATCTTTTTATATACTGCACGAACCTCACTCCTTACTGCTACTGACTAATTTTCATTTTTAGGACGTTTCGGAGGCTTTGGCCCCATAAACTGATAAAAATAGGTCTTTAACATACCATTATATATTTTTCTGTTTTTGTCTGCTTTCCGTCCAATGTAACGTTCTGTATCCTCATAACTGGTAATCAAAAACATGGACCATGCGTCCAGATGCTGATATGCCATTCCTATCTCTGAATACAATTTGGGCAAGTCTGCCTTCTCTTCTAAACGTTCTCCATATGGTGGATTTGAAATTACAAAACCATACTTCTTCGGATGACGCAAATCTGCTACCGCACGCTGTTGAAAATGAATCATATGATCCACGCCTGCACGCTTGGCATTTTCTCTTGCCGCTTTAATCACATCTCCATCAATATCGTAACCCTGAATATCCACTTCCACCGTGGTATCAATCATCTCTTCTGCTTCCTGCACGCATTCATACCATAACTTTTTATCAATCAAATTGGTCCATTTTTCTGCTGTAAATTCACGATTCATGCCCGGTGCAATATTAGCCGCAATCATAGCTGCTTCGATTGGGAAAGTACCGCTGCCACAGAATGGGTCTACCAAAATACGGTCAGGACGCCATGGTGTAAGCAAAATAAGTGCCGCTGCTAATGTCTCTGTCAATGGTGCTTTACTTGTCATAGTACGATAACCACGTCGATGCAAAGATTCTCCCGATGTATCGAGTGCCACAGTCACTTCATCCTTTAACAAAAAAATTCTTACCGGGTAAGGTGCCCCATCTTCTTTGAACCACTCCTTATGATATTTCTGCTTCATACGCTCTACCATTGCTTTTTTTGCAATGGACTGAATATCTGACGGACTGAATAATTTACTATTAATAGAAGATGCTTTCTTCACCCAGAACTTACCATCCTCAGGAATATAATCCTCCCAGGGAATTGCCTTGATTCCTTGGAATAATTCCTCAAAGGTAGTTGCTTTAAAACGTCCCACCTGAATCATAACACGTTCAGCAGTACGTAAAAATATATTGGCACGGCAAATCGCCTCCTCATCTCCCAAGAAGGTAATTCGCCCGTCTTCTACTTTTGAAATTTCGTAGCCTAAGTCATAAATTTCTTTTTTCAAAACTGCTTCCAGCCCAAAATGACATGGAACTAAAAGTTCGAATGTTCTCATATGTTCTCCTTTTGCTTTCATGCTTATGACTATATCTTATCGGTTATATTTTCAACTGTCAATCGGTAAAATACTGCTTTCGACTCTCCGTCATCTATGATGTATAGCGTTTTAATTCTTTGGCTCCTCCAATAACAGTGTACGCACTTATATTCCGTTGCGCGAGTTTACGTGCGACCAGAAGGCTGATATTTCCGTAATCGCAATATAAAATATAGGTTCGTTGCCTATAAAAGCGATTTAACCAATTTTCGCTCTCACAATATGGCATCCAAACAGCATTTCTGTAATGCCATTTGTGATACTCTACTCCATCGCGTAAATCTACAACAATGGCGTTTTTCTGTCTTTGTGTAGCCTCAACTTCTTTTGGATGCAACATATAAAAAGGCATACTTCCTCCACGAAAAAGCAGGTTACAATATAGATTGTAACCTGCTATGGCTTTTATTATATAGTATGCCATTTTTCCGGTTCGAAACCTTGTCTGCTTAGAATTAAATTTCGTAACCGTTTTTTGCGTTCTGAGCAGACTTGTTTGTGGATTTATTCTCAGATTTATTCTGACCATTGCTATTCTGGCTGTTGTTCTGTGCTTTGTTCTGAGAATTATTTTGTGTGCTGTTTTTTGTTCCGCAATTTGTACTTGTGTTCTTTGCCATTTTAGTTGCCTCCTTCATACTGACTGTTATATATTACAGTTCTTAACTGCCCTCTTAGTATTTGAAAGAGAATCAAATTTATGCACACAAAATTTTTTTATATTCCATTCATTACTGTTTCACGATATATACATAATAGAAACCGTAATATCTTTCCCGTAACATTCATTTTACATCTGATAATATAATAAGTTGTCACGAAGTTCCTGTGTTATTACGCCGCCAGCCTTTTTGTACTTCTCATAAACGCCCGCAATACGTTGTATTTTCTTTGCTGTCTCGATTTCATAACGCGACATAGAACTTGCATACATCGGATTTTCTTTCAATCCTGCCCGAATATCTTTCGTAAATGGACAGTATCGAACCAGAATATCCCTGGAAATTCGGTTCAATCGGAAGCTGCCCTTCGATTCATACTTCATAAAGTTTACATAATCTTTCACAAATACTTCACGATAATTGTTACGTGCACGAATCAACTGGCTCTTAATTTTCTCTTTCGCATCTGCAGACAATTCATGATTCTTTCGGTAAAACTGAATATAATCGCAATATTCAGAGGTAAGAGACTTTTCACGGATATCGTTCCAATGTATTCCCTGTTCTTTTCTACAGATTTCCCAGCGAAAACGTCCAATCGTCTCAAGCATCATTTCATCAATATCTACCGCCGTAAAAATAGGGAATAAGAAACGTCCCGGCGTCACACGTTTTACACCTGCTGTTTCCTGCCACATCATTGCTTTTGTACCGGCATTCGGCATCAAAATGATATCCGGCAGGATTTCTTTCATAATCATCTCACGGTTAATATCCTTATCCGGATCAGAGAAAATATCCTCTCTGAAAAATACTGAAAAATCAACCTTACGAATCTGATTCAGTGCTTCTTCAAGCTTCTCTGTCGTTACTAACATCTTTTCAATGGAATTAATCAAATCATATTCACCCAATATTGGACAAAACGTCGTAATCTTTCCATAAGTAATTCGATTACCTGAAGTAAACATATTCTTAATCTCAAACTTTAACTTCTCTTCCTGATTCTTCAGCAAATCTGCCACATCACTTTGTTTAATCTCTCCACTCTTACGCTGTTCAGCGATATATTGCGGATAATCCAGGTCAAATTCATTTTTTGATGGTTCTTTTTCACCATTATAAACAGCTTTCAACCAACTATATATTGTATAGATATGCTCTGAATTGCATCGTTCTAAATGATTTGCCAACTCATAAAGCGCATTGACATTCTCTTCACCTGCAAATTGTGAATCCATAAAACCAAAGTTCAAAAACATTTTAACAATCGGTGTTTGTTCTTCCTTCTCTTTTACTATTTTCATGAAAATCTTCGTATACGTATCATAAAAAATCGAAATCAGCTGCTTACGAATCGCATACACCTCATTGTCTGTAGAAAACATATCCGGCAAGTTACGGTATGCTTCGATTCTTTTACGGATATCTTCAATTTCTTCTTCACTCTTACCTGCATATGTCAAAATATGCGCAAGATAATCAACAACCTCTTTCGCATCTCCCATATACTCTTTCTGCATATCTTCAAAAGCAACTGTTTCCACTTCCGCTAATGCGGTACCACTAAAGTCATAAACCTGATATTCATGCGTACGATGCACTACAAGTTTTTCATCATAGAATTTCATCTTACCAATAAATTCAACGATTAAAGCAATTGATTTCCTGATACCCTCAATATCAAATTGTTTTGCGCCTGCACGAATTGCCAAATCAAAAAACAAGTGAAAAATATCATTTTCTGATTCTGTCAAAAGAATATCTTTATTGTATAAAAGATACGTTTCCATTTCACCAATACCTTGTGTAACTCGACGCATCTGTGCAGAAGCTTCCATAATCGCACCAATACAAAGACTATCATCCCTTTCCATCAGGCGAATATACTCTAACATATAGTTTTTCACCAAGCTGATACTATTACTAATTTCCCAGTTTTCAGCTTTATGCTTCATGTTCAATGGTTCAAAGTGCTCCATTCTTGTAAATGGTTGCTCCTCTAGTTTCAATTGGCCACAAATATTCTTATATTCATTGTATACCGACTCAACAAATGCATGGAACTGGCGGGTCTTCAACTGCAAGTCCGCATACAAACAAAGCATCTGATGACGCTGCTCAATTGCTGTTTTCAAAAAAATGCTACGAAGTTTCGCTTGGTTTCCCAGCATACGCTTCAAATCTTCATAATTATTACATGAGAATACTGCCAATGTCACTTCAGTCTGAGCAATATAATCACATGGGAAATAATCACTTGCCAAAATACCAATAATCGCATTCTTTCCCAATGCAACTTCTGCAAAATCAAATTTCTGAATTACTGTCCCTTCCTGTATCAAATACCATTCACGTACACTATCTTTTCTCTTTGCAATAACTTCATTTGCCGAAATCTTCAGTATTTCCATATACTTACACCTGCCATTTTTGTAAAATATATCCGTATCTCTGTTATACAATCCAAAGATTCATTCTATACTTCCCATATTATTCCACTATTTAATAGTGTACACCATAATATCCGTATATGGCAATCTTTTATTCAAAAATTGTTGCATTTTATCTTGTTTTGTCAGAAAGTTTTCGCCGGCAGCACAACGAAAAAAGCCTCTGGAACATATATTCCAGAGGCAAATACGTGCGCGAGAAGATTCGAACTCCCGACACCTTGGTCCGTAGCCAAGTGCTCTATCCAG
>CAYMTX010000102.1:0-8662 GCA_964393475.1 uncultured Roseburia sp.
ATTTCAGCTGCCATAGCTGCTGAATGAGTCATACCGGAACATCCGATTGTCTCTACTAAAGCTTCTTCAATGATACCATTCTTTACATTGAGGGAAAGCTTACATGCACCCTGCTGTGGTGCACACCAACCAATACCGTGTGTAAAGCCTGAAATATCTTCAATTTTTTTTGAGTGAACCCATTTTCCTTCTTCTGGAATAGGAGCCGGTTCATGTTTTGCGCCCTTAGCAACTGGACACATGTTTTCAACTTCCTTTGTGTAAATCATTATAAAACTCCTTTCACATAACTGAATATGTAATTGTTATTCATTTAACATACCGCAACCATTTTCGCATATTTTCACCAAATAGTAAAGTCCTATTTTAACCAAAAAAGTATAATTCAGAGAAAACTTCTTCAGCAGGCAAACCTATATTCAGAATTCTGCCTTTCTTTACATGAATATAACCCTCTACTCCACTTTCACTGCGGACTAAAATCCACTCTTTACCATCTGTAGCAATAAAATATACCTTTTCGCCTGCCTGTAAAGTCAGCAACGGAGAATTCTCGTCCCGGCTATAATAAATCGGAAGCGTCACATATAATTCATGCGCATCATACCATGTATAATCTGAACTGATGCGTTCCATTCTTTCTAGTGTTCCCTCATTCGTATTATACCAGTAGTACGTATATACAAATGCAGATTCAATCATATCCACCGAGCTTGTGCCAATGACGCTATTCTGTCCTGAAAAGCCGTCAAAAAAGTTATTTCCGTAATCATCAAACGGAAATCCCTGCACTTCTCCTACATAATACAATTCCCCATCATACTGAAAAAAATGAGTAACCGGGTCATCACTTGGACCATTATCTAAAATTGCAATCTCTAGTTTCTCGTCATAATACGCAATATCCGTGATATAAAAAACATCTTCAACCGGTGTCACCACAGTTACATAATCATTCAAATCATAAACTTTCCCATCGATTGACAGAGTACTTGTATAATTCCAATCAGAATCAACTGTCACCTCATAGCAGATACGCTGTTTTTCTTTACTCGAATACAACGTTGCTTCTATTTCTTCTCCTACTACATATTGCTTTGGATATGGATGTTCCTTGGCATAGCTTTCTTCCGCAGCTACAATCAATTTCAAATTAGAAATCTCTACTTCATTCAATTCACGTTCTGTAATCTCTGCCTTACCTTCCTTCTCTTCATACCAGCTACACGACGTGAAGTACGAAGCCAGGTATTCATTTTGGAAAATTTTCCCATGTCTGGCATAGATTTCATTTCGTGCAATCCACAATTCATTATTCGATAAATTTACCAAATGATAGGATTCTAACGGTAAAATACTGCTAACCGGTATCTCGTACTGGCTTACATCATAATGCACATTTTCTGCAGCAATCTCCATACTTCCGGCAATCCAATGTACATACTGCATCATTTCATCATATTCTTTCAGAATTGCCTCGTCCTCTGCATAGCAGGTTACATCTGTCGGTTCCAATTCATAATAAAGCATTCCTTCATCTGTATAAGCAACTAAATTCTCACCTGTACCACTGTTTGAATACTGATCACTCCGATATATGCCACACAGAAATCCCATTGACTCTTCCTTCTCATTAGATGCAGTCTGATAAAATGATACACCATTAGCCTCTTCCTTTACGACATACTTATCGCTCCATGCCCGAGGAATTGTAATGGAAACCTCTTCCCACACATAATGTTCTCCTGCATAAGTAATACGTCCTCCAATGTTTGTCCCTTCCAATACAAACTCTGTATGCTCTGTAATCTCGGTGTTTGTCTCTGTAGAACGCATCTCGGTAGACACATTTATTTCCATCTCACTTACTACATCACTTATTTCCGTCTCATGTCTCGTATTTCCGCAACCGTTCAGAAGTGCCATGCAGGTAAATAAAAACACTACCCTCATTCTCTTTTTCATAGCACGCCTCCCTTATCATAAAACATTCTTTTCCAACTATATTTTATCTCATAATAAGAGATACCGCAAATTTTTGACATGAATGTCATACTAATTTAAAAAAATTGAAACATTCTATTTTTAGTATTTTTCTGCAATTTCCGTTCTGCTCTTATAAATAGAATTTGCCGGAACAACTCCTCTCACACAGGAAGTTGGATATACATTACTGTGTCTTCCGATCACAGTTCCCGGATTTAAAACTGAATTACAGCCTACTTCTACATAATCACCTAACATTGCGCCAAACTTTTTCAGTCCGGTTTCAATCTGTTCCTCTTTTTCTTTCACTATAACTAAAGTCTTATCAGATTTTACATTCGATGTGATAGAGCCTGCCCCCATATGTGATTTATAACCAAGGACAGAATCCCCGACATAATTATAATGCGGCACCTGAACAGAGTTAAAAAGAATGACATTCTTCAGTTCTGTTGAATTACCGACTACAGAGCCTTTTCCGACAATTGCACTGCCTCTGATAAATGCACAGTGACGAATCTCAGCATCTTCATCAATAATCAGCGGTCCGTTCAAGCAGGCTGTCGGTGCAACAACTGCACTTTTGGCAATCCAGATATACTCTCCGCGTTGCTCAAATTTCTCAGTATCTAATGTTGGTCCTATCTTTTTGATATAGTCACTGATACCTTTTAATGCTTCCCATGGATATGTGAACTGTTCTAAATATTCTTTTGCGATTGTTTGCTCCAAATCGTATAACTTACTAATTTTTGCGTTTTCCACTCTATTCTCCCTTTCCTGTAAGTTTCTGACTTACGGGTCAATTTTAACTCTATGCATTTGTGAATGCAATCTTTTTTACACCGAAAATTCATCTGCCATAGCAGAGTAAAATGCCAACGCATCATCATCTGCATTTTGGTTCTTTTGAGTTTCTTCCAGTTCCTCATAAAATGGGCGTTCTTCGCCAACACCGGAAGTCTTATCAGATGCACTTCCCGGATTCTCAAAATCAAAAGATATTCGGTCATCTTCAAACTTTAAACATGCATCAAAAATATTTCCTGCTTTAGAAGTAAATCCAATGACTTTCTCTTTCGTCTTACCCGTCTCTATCAATTCCTTGATAATATCCTCCGAAAGTTCTACTTTTGCCACAGTATGAGCCAGTTTAAAACCACACTCACATTCGTAATTCCACTGTGCCTTCATTAATTTTTTCTGACACTTTGGACAGGATATGGTAGTCTCAACAGGCTTCGGCTTTTCCGGAAAATCAAACGTCACCTGCCCATCTTCCGTCAATTTCAGCGGTGCATCAAACATCATACCTGTTTTTGCCACAAAGCCTTTGATAACTTCTGTTCTCTTCTTAATCAAAAGTTCCTTCACCTGTGATTCTTTCAATTTTACACCTGCAATTTTGCCAATGGAGAAACGACAGCTATCCGGATTATCCTTTGAATAATTTGCACAACCGAAACCAAATGGGGTCTGTACAATATCTCCCTTACAGAGCGGACATTTCACATCTTTTACTTTTGGTGCTTCCAAATCCGTAAAATCAAACTTAAGACCGGTTACTTTTCCTGTCTCATCTTTATTCAATGCCACTCTTGCATCAAATTTCTTACCTTCCTTAGACTTAAATCCACGAATTGTCGAAGTTCTTCCTTGCGTCAATAATTCCTTCACTTGTGATTCATTTAAGGCTTTTTCTGCCATTTTACCGATAGAGAAACGACAACTTTCCGGATTATCCTTCGAATAATTTGCACAACCAAAACCAAATGGTGTCTGCACAATATCTCCTTTACACAATGGGCATAGAACATCTTTTATCTTCTTTGCCTCTACATTATCGAAGTCAAACTTTAACCCCTTAATCGTTCCGTCTTCCGCTTTATCCAATGTAATGCATGCATCGAATTTTTTACCGGTTTTCGATTTAAAACCTCGAATGGTAGATGTTCTCCCTTTCTCCAGAAGTTCCCTTACCTGTGCTTCGTTTAAATCCTTATCTGCAATTTTACCAATCGAAAAATCACAACCATCCGAAGTATTCAGATTACGGTTCGCACATACATAACCAAACGACACTACTAAAATCTCACCGCCACACTTTGGACAAAACGCATCCTTCACTTTTTTCGTCTCAACATGTTCAAAATCAAACTTCGTTATATATGCACCTGCTTCATCCTTCTCTAATGCTACACATGCATCAAATTTCTTACCGTTCTTGCTCTTGAAGCCACGAATGGTAGACGTTCTTCCTTCTGTCAAAAGTTCTTTTATCTGTACCGGACTTAAGTCTTTTTCCGCCATTTTTCCGATTGCAAACGTACAGCCGCCTTCGACATTGCGATTACGATTCTCACAGGCATATCCAAATGGTGTTTTCACAATGGCTCCGCTACACACCGGACAAAACAAGTCTTCTATTACTTCCGGCTTATTCTCGGAAAAATCAAAGTTTATCGAAATCTTACCTTCTTCATCCTTCTCTAACACTAACGCACCACTAAATTTCTTCTTAGTTTTTGAAACAAAACCATTTAGGACCTCTGTGCGCCCCTTTTCAATGAGTGTTTTAAATTCTTCTTCCGTTAAATCGCGTCCTGCAACAGCTCCCATCGAGAACTTGCAACCGGTACCATCTTTTTTATAATTACCACAACCATAACCAAATGGTGTCGTCTCCAGTTCACCGCCGCAAATCGGACACGCCAGCCCTAGTTTTTTCTTAGCGGCAATACCTCTTGCACCCTTTTTCGTCAATGGCTGAATCTGATGAATTAACTGTTGCTTCTGGTCATTCTGTACCATTGCAAGCGTCTCTTTCCGTATGAACTCTTCAAGCTTCTCACGGTAGTCTTCCATAACAACAGTACCTCTGGTAATGCCATCCAAACCTTTTTCCCAGGATGCTGTCATCTTCGGGTTGAGCAATGCCGGTACAGTCATGTTCACAACTTCAAATACCATCTCACCTAATGTTTCCGGAGAAAGTATCTGTGATTTCTTATTCAGATTCAAATAGCCGATGCGGACTAATTTTTTAATAATTTCCGCACGGGTTGCAGACGTTCCGATGCCTGAGCCTTTAATCTGTGCCCGAAGTTCTTCCTCTTCAATCAGTTGTCCTGCATTTTCCATTGCAAGTACCATAGAACCGGATGTATAACGCTTTGGCGGAGATGTCTTTCCTTCTTTTATTTCAAATCCGTCTACACTTAATTCATCACCGGTTTTCATATGCTGTGCCAGTGTCAACAACCCCCGGTTTTCATCTTTTTCCGATTCATTCCCTTCTGCATCGTTTTCGTGGTCATTGACTTCACTATCGTTTGCATTCTCATTTGCTTTCTTATAAGTTGCTACTTCCAGATACCCTTGTGATTTCAATACCTTTGTAGAAGTAAAAAACTTCTCCTTATAATCACTATTTGCACCAGGATGCGTAATTTCTACGACAAGTTTCACTGTCTGATACTCTGCCGGAGGATAAAAAATACTTAAGAAACGTCTGACAATCAAATCAAAGACTGCCCGTTGCAAAGAATTGAGCGAGCCAAGTTCTGTCAGCTGTCCGGTCGGAATAATGGCATAGTGGTCTGTCACTTTTGAATCATCTACATAAGCCGTTTTTGCAATATTGTAGTGAAGTCCCTCCTTCATGATTTTTCCTACATATGCTGCTGTTGGCTCATACCCCTTTAACCTGCTGATATTTTTACCAATTTCCTTTGCGACTGCACTAGACAATACTCTTGCATCTGTTCTCGGATAGGTAGTCAGTTTCTTCTCATACAAATCCTGCGCCACTTGTAACGTCTCGTCAGGACTGATTTTAAAACGCTTTGCACATTCTGCCTGCAGCTCTGCAAGGTTAAATAATAAAGGTGCTTTTTTCTTAGAAGTCCCCTGTTCAATAGAAGCTACAGTAGCTTTCCGGCCATTCAATTCTTCACTCAACCGGTGCGCCGTACTTTCCTCTTTAAAACCATTTTCCTTATACAAAAATGGAGATTCAAAATATTGTGAGCCATCTACTGCTTTCCATTCTGCCTGAACACGCTCTGCTTCTGCCGATACATTCGCCGGTGCAAAATTTCCCACTACACGGAAAAACGGTGTTTCTTTAAAATTTCGGATTTCACGTTCACGAATAACAACCATGCCAAGAACACACGTCATAACGCGTCCTACCGCAATTGCTGTATAACTGGAAGTTCCCGCTGCATCATTCAGGAGATTTCCGTATTTTACGGACATTGCACGTGAAAAATTAATACCCATGGCATAGTCTTCAATGGTACGCATAATGCCTGACTTGCCTAAATTTGCATAATCAGACATTGGCTTCGCCTCGTTAATGCCACGTCTGATTTCTTCTTCTGTCTGTGAATCTATCCAGACACGCAATTCTTTCATTCCTTCTCTTACACCGCCAAAATTACGGATATTCTCTTCGATAGTCTGACCTTCTTTTCCCGCGTCACCTGCCCAGTAAACAGTATCTATATCTTCACGGTGCAGCATCCGGTGAACAATATCATACTGTTTTCTTACGGAAGGAATAACATCATACTTATAATCCCTTGGCAAAAAAGGAAGATCTTCTAATTTCCATTTTTTGTACCGCTCATCATACACCTCCGGATATACCATTTCTACCAAATGACCTACACACCAGGTAATGACATATGTTTCATTCTCTATATAACCATCTTGTCTTCCGGATACACCAAGCACCTGAGCAAAATCTCGCGCAACACTTGGTTTCTCTGTGATAATCAATGATTTACCCAAATCTCTTTACCATCCTGCTCTTTTCTCGTAATTACTTTTCATGAAGTGATTTTACGCACTCTATGGATAATCCGATTTTTTCTGCTATCGTTTCGTCACTCAGAAGTCCAAGCAGGCTCCGGGCATTTTTTAATTTCGTTTGTTCAATACCTTCTGCTATTCCTTCTTTTATTCCTTCTTTTATTCCTTCTTTTATTCCTTCTTTTATCCCTTCTTGTCTTCCGTCTTCTATCAATTCTTTAATTGCCTGACACACGTCTCTCTTACCTTCCTTCCCTTTCTCTGCTTCTATCTTTGTTAACTCTGATGAATTTGTATACAAACTCACTATATTGTATGCTTCTTCGTCCATCTCCCTGTAATATGGTTCATTTTGAACTAATTCGTATAACTTTTCTTTATTTTCCGCACATCGAATAAAATCAAACACATATTTTACATCTGTTTGGAAAATACTTGTATCCTCTAATCTACGGACATCAACTAAATTAATTGAAAAATTCGATATCTTATTTTGAAGTTCCTGTGGTATATCTGAAAAATCAATGATGTCATGGAGGCTCATCGGTCCGTCCCACGGTTCTTTTCCTGAATATATCACAAATGTAACTACCGGATAAAGTCTGCTATCTTTACCAAAGCCATACAAATATTCACCTGCCGTCAATGCCGTCTTTTTTCCTTTTATTTCTTTCCGGATTCCTACAGCCTGTTTTTCATATTGGTCTACTTCGTAGTGCAGATTTCGAAGCGGGAACTTATAATCTACCGTCTCCTGACTCTCTATTCCTACCAACGCAAAATTCACACCAAATGCAGTTTTTCTAAGCAAATCTCTCGACTTTCCCTTGTATGCAGAATCTACTTCTTGCAAATCTGTGTCTTTTACAAACTGTCTTCCTTCACATCCGATACCATTAATCACATCCGCATACCGGTGATTACTTTCAAAAAATGACTTCCATCCTATATCCTTTTTCATATCCACCTTTCCGTGACCACACAGAAAGTAACGTTCATAAGAATTATACGAAAAAAAAACTTAACAAACAACTGTCACTTTTCCTAATTTTCCTTTTTAATAAACAATTCTTGAAACAACTCCCGATAACCCTTGGGAAATTTATTTGATTTCTGACATCCGGAATCTGACATATTCCGAAATAAGATAAACAGATCATATTCGTATATGCTTATAAACGATTTTGTAATTATTCAGTACCTTCATAATTACGATTTCTATGTATCGTTTGCTAATGTTCATATTCTAGCATTAATAAATCTCAAATACAAGTGCAATATAAAATCAAATTCTATATTTAATTTTCCAAACCTCTTTTCCTTATCGCAGTTAATAAATCATACAACCCATCCTGAGACAAAACACCACATCGTAAATCTTTTGGTAACTCACCCCGTTCATCACACTCAAAATCTTCAAGCCACAACCCGCTCTCCATATATTCGTTGAGTTCTTTTATCATTTTCTGTACATCTGCATCCTGATATAATAACTCCGGTTCCGTATCCAATACGTTCCAAACCATATCATAATACAGCTCCATCTGCTGCACTCTCTCTATTAAAGTCTGTTGTTTCTCACACTCTGCCATCTGCTTTCCCTTTCCATTCTCTCTATCGGCACAAAACTCATACCTTCCGGCAATGTTAGTAACAGTTTCGCCGCCGGAAAATATGAGTTTCTATTTTCATACATTATTTCTTTGTAATATATCCCTGTGCCTTAAGCAGTTCTGCACAAAGCACTGCACCGCCGGCAGCACCACGGACAGTATTATGAGAAAGTCCGATGAACTTCCAGTCATATACATGATCTTTTCTGATACGTCCAACAGAGATACCCATTCCGTTTTCATAG
>CAYMTX010000103.1:0-8560 GCA_964393475.1 uncultured Roseburia sp.
AGATACACCAAATTCTTCTTCACATGCTTTTACTAATTCGTTTAATTCTAATACGCTTAACTCTTTGATAGCTTCAATAAATTCTGCTGTTGTTAATTTTGCCATTTTAATTTTCCTCCATTAAAATTCAATATATTATTTATTATTCTGTTACTGCTTCAGCTGCTTCACCTGAACCATCTTTCTCTGCGATCTGATTAAGAACACGAGCAAAGTTTGCGATAGGTGACTGCATGCTTCCAAGTAATCTTCCAAGAAGTACATCTCTTGATGGGATTTCAGCGATTGCTTTCATACCGTTCTCATCATAGAATGTTCCTTCAACTACACCAGCTTTGATTTCAAGCTTTGGTGCTTTCTTTGCAAATTCAGCTAATACTCTTGCAGGTGCTGTTGCATCTGTATCATGCATAGCGAATGCGTTTGGTCCTTCAAGGGAATCTGATAAGCTTTCGAATGCTGTACCAGCGATAGCACGTTTTACTAATGTATTCTTATATACTTTATAAGTTACACCAGCTTCTCTTAATGCTTTACGAAGCTCTGTATCCTGTGCAACAGTAAGTCCACGGTAGTCTACAACTACTAATGACTGTGCATCTTTGATGTTATCAGAAATCTCCTGAACGATTGGCTGTTTAAGTTCTACTTTTGCCACAATTATTTACCTCCTTATGTTATTCTGTAGGTCTTAAGACCCATTGCATAAAAGACTCATGAGGCTATAATTTCTAACGAAATATTAAAAACCTCTCTGCCCATAGACAGAGAGGTAAATGTAATCTTTCAATGATTATAATCTCCTCGGTAGGTGATTCCTCTTTACGCCTTGCGGCACCTACTGTCTTCGGCAATATGCTTATGCATTATAGCATTGTATATTGGGCTTGTCAACAAAAAATTCCAACATCTTAAAAATTAGTTTGTAATCTTTGTTACGTTTAATTTAACGCCAGGTCCCATTGTAGATGCAAGAACTGCACTCTTGATGTACTGACCTTTTAAGCTAGCTGGTTTTGCTTTATTGATAGCTCCCATAATGGTCTGGAAGTTGTCGCTTAACTGTTCTTCTGTGAAAGAAGCTTTTCCAACTGGCACGTGGATAATGTTTGTTTTGTCCAATCTGTATTCAATCTTACCAGCTTTGATGTCGTTAACAGCTTTTGTTACATCCATAGTAACTGTACCAGCTTTTGGGTTTGGCATTAAGCCCTTTGGTCCAAGTACACGACCTAAACGACCAACAACACCCATCATGTCAGGTGTAGCAACAACAACATCGAAATCAAACCAACCTTCGTTCTGAATCTTTGGAATTAATTCCTCACCGCCTACGAAGTCAGCTCCTGCTGCCTGTGCTTCATCTAATTTAGTACCTTTTGCGAATACTAATACTTTTACAGTTTTACCTGTACCGTGTGGTAATACTACCGCACCACGAATCTGCTGTTCTGCATGACGACCATCACAACCTGTTCTAACATGAAGTTCGATTGTCTCATCAAATTTTGCTGTAGCATTCTTCTTAACTAATCCGATAGCTTCTGTAACGTCGTACTGAGCTAACTTATCATAAGATTTTACAGCGTCCTGATATTTCTTTCCTCTTGTCATTTTTTTAAAACCTCCTGGTGGTATTATCGGGAGAGGTCCCTCCCACATAATGGTTAACTTGTTACAAATAATAAAACTGGTGTATCGGATTATTCGCCGATTGTAACACCCATAGACTTAGCTGTACCTTCGATCATGCTCATTGCTGCTTCTAAAGATGCTGCATTTAAGTCTTTCATTTTTAACTCTGCGATTTCCTGTAATTTAGCTTTCGGAAGAACCGCAACTTTCTGTTTGTTTGGTTTACCTGAACCAGACTTGATACCACATGCTTTTTTAATTAATACCGGAGCTGGTGGTGTCTTAGTAATGAAGCTGAAGCTTCTGTCTGCGTATACTGTAATTACTACCGGGATAATTGTATCTCCCATTTCAGCTGTTCTCGCGTTGAACTGTTTTGTAAATTCAACAATGTTAACGCCGTGCTGACCAAGAGCAGGACCAACTGGTGGAGCTGGAGTAGCCTTGCCAGCAGGAATCTGCAATTTAATATATCCTGTTACTTTCTTTGCCATTGGAAATTGCCTCCTTAATTTGTTTTCTTAACATCTGCGAAACTTATTTCTACCGGTGTTTCGCGACCAAAAAGTTCTACGTTAATTGTTACAATCTGTTTACCAAGGTTCATAGACTGGATAACTCCTACTGTATCCTTCCATACGCCACCCGTTACGGTAACCATATCGCCTTCTTCAAAATCCACATTAACGTCTGCTGTTGTCTTGATTCCTAATGGTTTCATTTCCATATCGGTAAGTGGTACCGGCTTACTTCCCGGACCAACGAATCCGGTGACACCACGGGTATTTCTGACAACATACCATGTGTCGTCATTCATAACCATATGGATAAGCACGTATCCCGGAAACATCTTCTTCGATACGGTTTTATTGGCGCCATTCTTCATCTCAACAACATCCTGCATTGGAACTCTGACCTCTAAGATCTGATCTTCCAAATGTCTGTTCTCGATTGTTTTGTCAATGTTCGCTTTTACCTTGTTCTCATAACCTGAGTAGGTATGAACTACATACCAGTGTGCCTCTGCCATAAGTCACTTTGCCTCCATTAAAAACTTAAACCTACAAGGAATTCAACGCCGAATCCGATTACGTAATCCATCAGCGCGATCAAAAGACCTAAAACAACTGAAACAGCTACAACTGCCACAGTCTGTCTTGCAAGCGATTGTTTATTCGGCCAAATAATTTTTTTAAATTCAGCCTTGAGGCCAGCAAACCAGCTCGTCTTCGGAGCTTTTTCTAATTTTTCGGTTTCGCCCATTTTAATACTCCTTCGCTTTCTGACTATTTTGTTTCCTTGTGCATTGTGTGAGTTCTACAGAATCTACAATACTTCTTAGTTTCCATTCTGTCTGGATGAGCCTTTTTGTCTTTTGTCGTGTTGTAGTTACGATTCTTGCACTCTGTACATGCCAGTGTTATCTTTGTGCGCACAACTTCCACCTCCATATTATTTCTTTGTGTTTTCTTTTATACCCAAGGCTTTTGCGACATACCTAAAAAAGGGCATAAAAAAAAGACCTACTTCCATCGCTAGTCTAATATATCACAATCATTATTGAGCGTCAACTAATTTTTTTATTTAGTCCACAAAAAATATTTTAACACCATATCTTGTATTCCACAAGCTTTTTTACCAAGAAAACTCAGAACTAGTGACAAATCAAGCCTTTTATGCTATGATAATTGTGACTAAATGGATTTTTATCCCCTCATATCTGCAAGGCCGGATGCCATTTTTACAGATATGTTATCAAGGAAGAAAGGAGGGGCACACATGGCAGTAATTGACAGTGCATATCAGTACTATCTAAGTACTTACCACCATTCCACTGTATCTCGTTACGACACACACAAGAAGAGTCAACTGCGAGACATCTACAACCGCATTATTAAAATCAATAAAGAATCCCCTCTATATAAGATAAAAGACTCAGGGGATGTCACCAAATATGCTATTGACATCAAGGAGACCACGAAATCTTTACAGAACGTTATCTCTTCTTTGGACGGCGGAATTGAAGGCGTGTTTGCAAAGCCTATCGTGCAGTCTTCCGATGAAGATATCGTCACGGCGGAATACATCGGAAACAATGCACCCGACGAAGCAGATGTGAAAGGATTCGAAATTCAAGTCCAACAGCTTGCAAGCAATCAGGTCAATCTGGGTAATTATTTAAATCCTGAGCGACTGGATATTGAACCAGGTTCCTATATCTTTGACCTTGATACGAATACCCGTTCTTATGAATTTCAGTATACAGTAAATGAGAACGAGAACAACCTTTCCGTTTTACAGAAATTATCGAAACTGATAAACTCTGCCGACATCGGATTATCAGCCACAGTCGATACCAATGAAATCGGTCAGGTTGCCCTACGTGTTGCATCGAAGCAGACCGGTATTACCGAGAATGAAAAATATCTTTTTCAGATTCTCCCTTCTACCGGAGCCTCGTCCACACATGCCATGAACGTATTGGGTATTAACCATATTGAAACAGAAGCAAAAAGTTCTTCTTTCCTATTAAACGGTATCGAACATTCCTCTTTTGCTAATACGTTTACTGTGGATAATAATTTTGATGTTACACTTCGAGGCACCCATAGTGAAAATAATTTTGCTAAGATTGACTTCAAAGCAAACTCTGATGCCATTACAGACAATGTAAAGCGCCTTATCAATGCTTACAATGATGTAATTGATTTAGCTCATGCCCATAGTGAATCACAAAACTCAAACAAACTCATTCGCGACATAAGCAGTGTAGTGAGAAATTATCACAACGAATTGGAAGCAATAGGCATTAATATAGAAGAAAGCTCTCGTCTTACCATCGACCACAGTCTGTTGACTGATGCAGTTACCGCACCCGATGCAGAGCAGACTTTCGCAGTTTTAAATGATTTTAAAAACGATTTGAACGAACGCACCACCAATGCTTTCATAGACCCAATGAACTATGTGAATAAGCTGGTTGTAGCTTACAAGAATCCGGGTCATAATTTTGCAACACCTTACATCACTTCCATCTACGCCGGAATGATGTTAGACCAATACTGTTAAAAACAGCTGACTTATGGAATTGCCACTGTGCAATACCATATATCAGCTGTTTTTGCATCTTTTATAATGTCTCGTTCACTATACAAAGCATTTCTTTTATACGTTTCACATATGTGTGATGCTCTTTTACCTTTTGATAGCCGTTTTCAGCTATCTGCATACGCTCATCATCATGTAACAAATAATATGCTACTTTTTCTCTCAAATCTTCTATTCCATCAAAGCAGACCAAATCTTCTCCTTCCGTAAAATAATATGGTATCTCTGCCTGATAGTTCGTAAGAAGAAAGCCTTTCGCTCCCAATACATCCCACACCCGCAACGGAATACCGCTTTTGATATTTGGAATCGTAAAATTCAAATTAATCTTGGACCGGCGGAATACTTTTGGCATTTCACTCCAATAATCCACAGACCCCATATAACGCACCCACACTAAATCACTAACATCGCTATTACTATACACATTCACTTTAAAATACTTGGATAGTTCTATCAGCGCTCTTCTACGTTGTACTTCTGCAATTTTAAATCCCAGCACCGTAGTTTGAAATATCAGTCCCAAATCCGAAAAAGATTCCTCCGAGGATTTTTCCAATTTGAAATACTGTTGCAATTGTTCCAAAATATCTGTAGTCAGCATCGGTTCAATAATATTAGCACCACTAATATTCAACTGTGCTTCCATTACCGCATCAAAATACCCTTTCAAATATTCCGGAAGCTTGTATTTTAATTTGTCATAAGAATTTCGCTCATAAAGACTTCCTACAAACGCCACATCTCCCTCAAACATGCGCGCATCTATCCTTTTCGCCACCGCTTCCTCTTCTATAACAGTATCCATTCTATCCGCATCCACAGCGAGCGGCAAATGCCAAATATGTTTGACTCCCATGGCTTTAAATTCCAAATAATTCGTCTTATCAAAAGTAAAAATATAATTACAGTCATTAAAGACTGACTGATGATACATGCTTATCAACGGATTATCACAGGTCCAACTCACGTATTTTATCCCAAGCTTCTGACAAATGTTAGAAATAACAGCGAAATAATTCACAGTAAACACCATATCATAATGTTCCCTATGTAACCGTTCTTCCAATATACCTTCAAAAGCCGGGTCAATATCATAATTTCCCAACTTCTGTTCTACATTATCTACCGTGTGTCCAAGCCATTTAAATGTCTCTTCCACATCCCTATAATTATATGCTTTCCATCTATACATTAATATGTGCATTCTTTTTCTCCTACACAAGGAAACAATCTATTATATACTCTGCGCGGTTCTTCCATGTATGATTTTCCTGTGCAAATTGGCATCCACGCTCCGCGATCTCCTGCGTCTGTTCCATATGCCCAAACAAGTCACACACTCTATCCGGCAGCGTAACGATTTCGTTTCGCTTAAACATCACCAGTTCTTTTCCATCTGTACATTCATGACGCAGATATGTAGAATCATCTGTCACTACTGCAGCACCTGCCAGCATACCATTAAAAATGCGGTCATGCGCACCCGCCTTAAACCATGTCATAGTATTTAACACAATCTTCGACTCGTTCATTAATGGCAGTACCTCCGGCGCCAAAACTTTTCCGCCATACTTCAAATGCGGGTTATCACTCCACTCACATTGATTCCATCCCGCACCATACGCCGTCACTTCAATACCATTCTCCACAAGGCTGCGGACTGCCTGCTCTCTAAAAAAAGACGTGGCATAGGAATCAAGGAATCTCATATGGACAATTACATTTCGCAATTCCTCCTCACTCAACCCACTCTCTGCGCAAGTTTTCACCTGTACATACTCCTCAATTGCCTGCTCTGTCGTCTTATCAGGATGCACCACCAGTTCCCGCAAAACTTCCTGCATCATATCCCGCAAATCCAATCCGTACATCTCATCCAAATTCGGTATCATTTTAGCGACTGTAAAAATCGGTAATGCCCCTGCATAAAGCACATCTATTTTTCGCTCCTTCAACGGCTTATGTTTCCGTCCAAGTGCCATTCCTGCATGTGGAAGGAAGTCTGTTTGTCTGATATTTTTGTAAAACCTTCTAATATATTTCACATGATTACGGTCTGTACATAAAACAATTGCCGTAGCCGGTGCGTCCTTAAGCGGCCGTTCGAAATGAAACGGGTGATCCATCAAAATATTAATGTACGGAACGCCAAATTGTTCCCACACATTCACTCCATCCCACTCCAGGTTGTACCCCATATTGTTAAAAGTAACAACTGCTGCATTTCCTTTTTGCTTTATCAAAAGCGCAAGTAATGCCATTTTGCTGCTTTCCGGATTCTGAGCATCATAAATGAAAATATCATATTTCCACTCCAAAAAAGCTGCTTCTAACTGGTCTGTAAACAAATCCAGTGTATCGTATATTCCTTTAAATAAAATAATTGTCTCTTTTGTCTTCATGTCTTCATTATATAAAAAGCTGCTACCAAAGTCTATGTCTTTGATAGCAGCCATTCTAATCTCTCATTGTTTATTATCCATAAACTGCGGGTCAATAAAATTAATTTTCTTCATATTTTGATAATACTGATTCACCGCCTGCTGGCTGGCACGCACATCACGGGCCTGCTTATGCACTTTTGCAAACTTCTGTGTCATCAAATCCTTATTACGTGCTTCCTGCACCTGAATTTTATTACTCTTTTCTGTAATAGATGTAATCAACATCTGCATCTGCTTAATTTCAGCCTGATAAATCTCACGATTAGCATTCACTTCTTCTTTCACACGGATAAACAACTTATCAAATCCCTGATCCAGCAAATCCAAGTGTTCGATATATTTTGCCTTTTCTTCTACAATTTTATCAAAATCGTCCGGATCCAGTCCCGGGTCCTCTAAACCCACTTTCTGTCTGTCATTTGCATCAATGATACAATCAAGAACCTGTATCTTTTTATTCAGACTCTGAATCATAATCAATAAATAATTCTCTGCCATACTTCTTTTCCCATCTCTAATCTAACAGACCGCTAAGTGCTTCCAATCCGGCGATATCTGTCGCTTCTTCATTTTCTTTTTGAATCTGCACATATACCTCTTTACGATAGATAGGCACTTCCTTTGGTGCCTGAATACCGATTTTAATCTGATCTCCGCGGATTTCCAAAACAGTAATTTCAATATTATTATTTACGACGAGTGACTCGCCTTTTTTTCTTGTCAGCGCCAACATGCCTATTCACCTGCCTTCTCTTTTCTGCTCTTGAGCAGGTCATAAATCATGTATTTTACCGGCAAATTATCTTCCACGATAATCTGCGCACCTTTTCCTGTATCCGCATTAATCACAATCGGAGCCTTTAAATTAATAGACATTTTTTCAAGTTGTTTTGGAACAGTCACTGTGGATAAGACGAAAACATTTTCATCTGTGAGTTCCCCTAACGGCTTTAAAATTTCATCATTGATAGTCGGATTATAATCTTCTCTAATAAGCGTAGGGTCCATTACCGGAAAAGCGGTATCCGGAGCATCCATCGACTGCAACCATTTAATTTTACCGCCGTCTTCTTTGTCTGCATCGAAAATCAATGCAAAATGCTTCAATTCCGGGAAGCCAATCATACCATTTTCCAATGTGATAATCTTATCTTCCGGAATTTCAATCGTTCCAAATAATCTTGTTTTTGCCTGCATTTTTTCCTCCTGGTTTCGTAGCTGTCTCCGACAGTCCGTTTATAATATATTGTAATTCAAGTGTTACTTAAATATAATTCAACAAAGTATTCTGATTAATTTTACCTGCTGCCTGCAGCGATGCCTGATATGCTGTATATGCAGAAGTATAATCAATAATAATATCTGATAAT
>CAYMTX010000104.1:0-8502 GCA_964393475.1 uncultured Roseburia sp.
TGTATTTATTGGGTTTGTAGAAGTGACGAGAGCTTCAAGTCCCATCTTCCGCATTAACCTTTTAAGAAAGCCTTGAATCTTCAAGGCTTTTTTTGTCTTTATGAATTTTTTTGTTACACTGCTTTTGGCTTGAAAACTTCGGCAAATACATCTGCTTTATCCGCATATGTAGAGCGCTGAATATATATGGATATGGTTCCATATATGGAGATTTTTTATGTACAGAATCAAGAATATGAACTAATCAAGTATGAAGGTGCATAATTTCAGGTTTGCTGGAAGAAGAAAAAAGTGAAAATTTGATAATACATAGATATGAATTTTGTGATAAATACAGAAAGAAAATTTCAGAGCACATTGTCGATAGGTTTATTAGATTTGAGGTGGATTTGAGTAAATGCCTAGAACAAGATGAGCGCTTCTCAACATATTATAAAGATGTTGTTAATGCGTTGGTTTCTGTAATGGACGGACATTTATTATCACACTAGAAATCGTCCCGTTCTAAGTAAGATTGGTTAATAATAATCTTACTTGGAACGGGACGATTTCATTTTACTACATGTAACAATAAAATAGTATTTTTAATTTGAATCTTTTGTTTTGCCACAATTTAAATAATATACTGGTGCGCCTACAAAGAAAACACCACCGATAATATTGCCGATTGTTACCGGCAGAAGATTTGAAACAAAGAAGTTGGTAATAGTCAAGGAACTTAAATACTCTTGACTAAATCCATACGCATTCGCAGCCAATTCAGCATAGTGTGGATTGGTGGAAGCAATCAAACCTGCTGATATGTAATACATGTTTGCAACACAGTGTTCAAAACCACCTGTAACAAAAAGCATAATAACAAAAAAACTTGCAAGCAATTTTCCGGTAATATCTTTGGCACACATAGCCATAAGAACGGCAGCGCACACAAGGATGTTGCATAAAATACCGGATATAAGCGCCGTTGTAAAAGAAAGATTGACTTTGCCGAGTGCGACTTTTATTGTATACGCGCCAAGCATTCCGCCTGAATAATCTAATTGTCCGCTCATAGAGATAAGCAGTGCTATCAAAGCAGCTCCGATAAAATTCCCTATATAAACAAAAAATAATAGCTTTGCACAACTTCTGATTTTTTGTTTTCCGTCAAACACACTCATTGCGACCAGACAATCACCCGTAAATAATTCTGCGCCGAGTAATATAACCATCATAAGTCCAACCGGAAATACTACCGCGGCGGTTAATCGTGCAAGACCGACATCTGAAACAGTATGTGCGGCAACACTGCTGATTGCTGCGCCCAGTGCTATCATAGCACCAGCCATAACAGATTTTCCGATTAAGTGTTTTGTTGACAGTTGTATTTTACTTTGGCATCCTTGTATATATTTTTCTGTAACTTCCTTTATTGTAAAATATCCTTCCAATATAATGTCTCCTTTCGATGTAATCTGATGAATTATAACAAATTTTTCTTTTTATGACAACGTAAAATGATATAAAACTTTTCGGAAACTTTTTTGAATAAAAAAAGGAAAATCAACATTTTTGCAGAATATTGATTATGTAGGTTGTCCATAAATATATCGTTTAGCGTGTTTTTAGGCGCTGGATTGGAGAATGGCATGACAATTAGAGAAGAATTAGAACGGGTGGAACAGGAGAATTTAAGCCCATATGCTACATTGAGTATTAATAGCCGAGGCAAAGAAGTACCGGAGGAGCCATGTGATGTGCGCACGGTATTTCAGAGAGACAGAGACCGTATTTTACATTGTAAGGCATTCCGGAGGCTTAAGAATAAGACGCAGGTTTTCCTCACACCAAAAGGAGATCATTATCGTACCAGGCTTTCGCATACTTTAGAGGTGTCACAGAATGCCAGAACGATTGCAAAAGCATTACGCTTGAATGAAGATTTGGTAGAAGCGATTGCATTAGGACATGATTTAGGTCATACGCCATTCGGACATGCTGGGGAAGATGTTTTAAACAGAGTATGTTCGGAGGGGTTTGCTCATAATGAGCAGAGCGTGCGTATTGTCGAGAAGTTAGAGAAAGACGGCAGGGGACTGAATTTGACATGGGAAGTCAGAGATGGTATCTTAAATCATCAGTCAAAGTTGATGCCGCAGACATTGGAAGGTAAAATTGTTCGTTTATCCGATAAGATTGCGTATATCAATCATGATATTGATGATGCGATTCGTGCGCAGATTATGTCAGAGGATGATATCCCGTTGGAAATCCGCAAAACGTTGGGATTTAGTACAAAGCAGAGATTAAATACGCTTGTACATAGCATGATTCGTAATAGTCGCGATAAAGATGATATCGTGATGGCACCGGATGTACATGAAGCTATGATAGAGCTTCGTAGTTTTATGTATGGACATGTATATAAAAATCCGGTGGCAAAAAGTGAAGAAGTAAAGGCAAAAGCCATGATAGAACAGTTGTATTATTTCTATATGGAACATCCGAAATTTTTGCCGGATAAATTTAAACGTATGATGGATGTAGGAGAATCACAGGAACGTGTGGTTTGTGATTATATTTCCGGTATGACAGACCAGTATTGTGTAGAAAAATTCTCTGAATACTTTGTGCCAAAAGCTTGGCAGGTAGATGGGTATTAAGAAAAGCAGAGTCCGATTTTATCGGGTTTTTATAAATAGTCAAGAAGGGAGACAGAAAATTCATGCCGATTTTTTCAGATGAGATAATTGAAGAAGTGCGTCAGCGGAATGACATTGTAGATGTTGTCTCCCAGTATGTGCATTTGACAAAAAAAGGGAGTACTTATTTTGGATTGTGTCCATTCCATAATGAGAAGACCGGTTCTTTTTCGGTATCACCTCATAAGCAGATGTATTATTGCTTTGGCTGTGGTGCCGGAGGGAATGTTTTTACATTTTTGATGCAGTATGAGAATTTTACATTTGGAGAAGCTATGGAGACGTTAGCAGACAGAGCCGGCGTTACCTTGCCAAAGTATGAGATGACTGCACAACAGAAAAAGGAAGCAGATAAAAAGCAACGATTGCTTGATATTAATAAAGAAGCAGCAAAGTATTTTTATACACTGCTTCGCAATGAGCGGGGCAAACATGCCCATGCTTATTTTGAAAAACGTGGCTTGTCGGAGGATACTATGCGTAAGTTTGGATTGGGATATTCCGACCAGTATAGTAACGATTTGTATCAGTATCTTCGCAAAAAAGGCTATGATGATGCGATTTTAAAGGATTCAGGACTGGTAAGCTTAGATGAGCGTCGAGGCGGTTATGATAAATTTTGGAATCGTGCTATGTTTCCGATTATGGATGTTCATAATAAGGTGATTGGTTTTGGAGGACGAGTCATGGGGGATGGTGAGCCAAAATACCTGAACTCACCGGAGACATTGATTTTTGATAAGAGCCGAAACTTGTACGGATTAAATTTCGCAAGAACGACGAAAAAACCGCAATTACTGTTATGTGAAGGTTATATGGACGTTATTGCGTTGCATCAGGCTGGGTTTGATAATGCGGTCGCATCGCTGGGAACAGCGCTGACATCGGGTCATGCGAATCTGTTGAAGCGTTATACAAAGGAAGTATATCTTACGTTCGATAGTGATGGTGCAGGTGTGAAAGCGGCGTTAAGGGCTATTCCGATTTTGAAAGAAGTCGGGCTTACCACGAAAGTTATTAATATGAGACCGTATAAGGACCCGGATGAATTCATTAAGAACCTTGGTACGGAAGAGTATCAGAAGCGGATTGATGCAGCAGAGAACAGTTTTATGTTCGAAATTCGCATTCTGGAAAGTGAGTATGACTTGAATGACCCGGAAGGTAAGACGAATTTTTATAATGAGGTCGCAAAGCGGCTCTGTACTTTTGCAGAGAAGTTGGAGCGCGATAATTACGTAGATGCGGTAGCTGCGAAGTATCAGATTGCGGTGGCAGATTTGCAGAAACTAGTGGGGCGTTATGGGATGCAGATGACAGGCGCATCCGGAGAGAGAACAAGGTTAAAAACCGGTATCAACGAGAATAACACGCAAAGAAATGGATTAAAGAAGAATGAGGGAATGAAACAGTCCCAAAAATTGCTTTTGACGTGGATGATTGAGCATGCCGGATTATATCAAAAAATAAAAAAATACATTACAACGGAGGACTTTACAGAAGAAATCTATCATCGAGTAGCACAGTTGTTGTTTTCACAGTTTGAAGAGACTGGCAATGCTAACCCGGCACAAATTATTAATTGTTTCAGGGAAGAGGAAGAACAGAAAGAGGTCGCGGGATTATTCAATGCCAGAATTCAGGAAGTGGAGACGCAGGAAGAAATGGAGAAGGCTTTGAAAGAAACCATTATCCGAGTGAAGCAAAACAGTATGAAATACCGTTCTGAACACCTGCCTCCAACAGATATGGCAGGGCTTATGAAACTGGTAGAAGATAAGAAGAGCCTGGAAGAATTGGAGAAATTGCATATTTCCATTGTTTAAGGACAAAATAGTAGAAAACTTGAGAGGACAAATTAAAATGGCGAAAAAGAACGAAAAAGAAACAAACCAGACAGCAGATGTTTTTGCAGTAGACGGTCAGACTGGAGATTCACAGTCTGGAGAAACAGTTATGGACGAATCCATGAGAGAAAAATTTCAGCAGAAGTTAAAAGAATTGCTTGCATTGGCAAAAAAGAAGAAAAACATGTTGGAGAATCAGGAAATCAGTGATTTCTTCAAGGAAATGCATTTAGATGCTGAACAGTTGGAAAAAGTTTTAGAATTTTTAGAAATGAATGGTGTAGATGTTCTTCGTATCACAGATGATGCGGATGACGATATTTTATTAGAAATGGACGATGAAGAAGAAATCGAGGTAGAAAAGATTGACCTTTCTGTTCCGGATGGCGTATCTATTGAAGACCCTGTTCGTATGTACTTAAAAGAAATCGGTAAGGTACCGTTATTGAGTGCAGAAGAAGAAATTGACTTGGCTCAGCATATGGAAAATGGTGTTGTTGCCAAAGAAAAAATTGCTATTTTGCGTAAGCGTGAGGAAGAAGACGGTGAAGATAATTCAGAAGAAATCGCAGAACTTCAGAAAGAAGCTGACTTAGGAGATGAAGCGAAGAAGCGTCTTGCAGAAGCAAACTTACGTCTTGTTGTTTCCATCGCAAAACGTTATGTGGGCCGTGGTATGCTTTTCCTTGATTTGATTCAGGAAGGAAACCTGGGTCTTATTAAGGCTGTAGAAAAGTTTGATTACAGAAAAGGTTACAAGTTTTCTACGTATGCTACATGGTGGATTCGTCAGGCGATTACAAGAGCGATTGCTGATCAGGCGAGAACAATCCGTATTCCGGTTCATATGGTAGAGACAATCAATAAATTAATCCGTATTTCAAGACAGTTACTTCAGGAATTAGGACGTGAACCAAGTCCGGAAGAAATCGCGGCTGAGATGAATATGCCGGTAGAACGTGTACGTGAAATATTAAAGATTTCTCAGGAACCGGTTTCTCTTGAGACACCAATCGGTGAAGAAGAAGATAGTCACTTGGGTGATTTCATTCAGGATGATAATGCTCCGGTACCGGCTGATGCGGCGGCATTTACACTTTTGAAAGAACAGTTAGAAGAGGTTTTAGGTACATTGACAGAACGTGAGCAGAAAGTTTTGACACTCCGTTTTGGTTTGGAAGATGGACGTGCCCGCACACTGGAAGAAGTTGGTAAGGAATTTAACGTAACCCGTGAACGTATCCGTCAGATTGAAGCAAAAGCGTTACGTAAGCTTCGTCATCCGAGCAGAAGTCGTAAATTAAAGGATTATTTGGAATAATGGTAAAATTATCAAATAGATTATTAGCAGTGGCATCTTTTGTGACAGCCGGGAACGTATTGGCTGACGTTGGTACTGATCACGGATATATTCCAATTTATCTGTTGCAGGAAAAACGTATTCCAAGGGCAATTGCCATGGATATCAATGAAGGACCGCTTAAGAGAGCAAAAGATCACATTGCGCTATATGGGTTGAAAGATTACATAGAGACCAGATTGTCTGATGGCGTGGCCGCATTGACACCGGGAGAGGCCGATACGGTGCTGGTAGCAGGTATGGGTGGTGGTCTTGTGATACACATTTTAGAAGAGGGGAAAAATGTGTGTATACAGGCAAAAGAGCTGGTGTTACAGCCACAGTCCGAACTGGAGAGAGTCAGAGCATATCTTTGGTCTAATGGTTATGTAATTTTAGAAGAAGATATGGTATTAGAGGATGAGAAATTTTATCCGATGATGCATGTCGCTTATCAGAATGTCATAGACACAAAAAAAGCAGAGAACCTGTTGTTTTGCCGCTATGGCAAGCATTTATTAGAACAGAAGCATGCTGTTTTAAAAGAGTATCTGGAACGCGAAAAAAAGTTGTACACTGGTATCTTAGAGAATTTGTCACAGAAAGACGTTTCAGAGAAAACGAAAGAACGTATGGCAGAAGTAGAAGAAGTATTGCAGTTGAACCATGAGGCGCTTGCATACTTCGACTAGCCTGCAGATATTTGTTGTGCGTTAGTGAATAGTAGCGCATTGGGGAGGGTGTAAAATGGAAAAAAAAGAAGTGAGATTAATTATTTATGGGGAAGAGAAGGTGTATCCGGCAGGGACGACCTATCTTCAAATTGCAAAAGAGTATCAGGAAAAAGAAAAAGAAGACATTATTTTAGTACTCGTCAACGAACGCTTACGTGAGTTGGGGAAAGTTGCAGATACAGATGGAGAACTGACATTTATTACAGTAGAAGATAAGACGGGAAGAAGAACTTACCGTAGAAGTGTGCTTTTAATGTTGCAAAAGGCAGTCTGCAATCTGTGGGGAGAACGTAATATTGATGTCCGTGTGAAATATTCTATCGGTCAGGGATATTATTGCGAACTGGTAGAAAAGTCAGATATAGCTGAAAAAGCGGTTGTTTGTTTAGAAGACGAAGCAAAACTGATTAAAGAGGAAATGAACCGTTTGGTGGAGGCTGACATACCTTTGACTAAGGAAAGCTGGAAGGCAGTAGATGCAGTAAAACTCTTTAGAGAGCAGGGAATGTATGACAAGGCACGCTTGTTCCGTTATCGCAGAAGTTCTCGTGTGAATATTTATAATTTGGATGGTTACAGAGATTATTTTTATGGCTATATGGCACCATCTACCGGATTGTTGAAATATTACGATGTGCAAAAAGAAGCGGAAGGATTTATGTTGCTGTTCCCGGGAGCAAATGTGAGAGAAGTGGCGGAATATGAGCCAAGACCAAAGCTCTTTAGTACGCTGAAATCCTCCAGAGACTGGGGAAAAATGCTGGATATAGATAGTATCGGTGCGTTGAACGATATGATTGCAGCAGGAAATACGCAGTCTATGATTTTGACACAGGAAGCGTTGTTTGAGGAACGTATCGGTAATTTGGCACAACAGATAGTGGAGACTGCCGGTTGCAAATTCATTATGATTGCAGGACCGTCTTCTTCCGGCAAGACTACGTTTTCACACCGACTGTCCATTCAGTTACAGGCAAAAGGCTTGAAACCGCATCCGATTCCGTTGGATGATTATTATAAAAATCGTGATGAATGTCCGAAGGATGAATTCGGTAATTATGATTTAGAGTGTTTAGGTGCAATTGATGTAGAATTGTTTAATCATGATATGCAGGAACTTCTGGCAGGGAAGAGAGTAGAACTGCCAACCTTTAATTTTAAAGCAGGAAGAAGAGAGTATAAGGGCAAATTCATGCAGTTGCATGAAGACGATGTGCTTGTAATCGAAGGAATTCATGGATTGAATCCGGAACTTTCGTATTCGTTACCGGAGGAGAGCAAGTTTAGAATTTATATCAGTGCGTTGACGCAGCTTAATATTGATGAACATAACTGTTTGCCGACTACAGATGCACGTTTGATACGGCGTATCGTTCGTGATGCGAGAACCAGAGGTACTTCGGCGGTTGAGACAATCGGTATGTGGGATTCTGTGCGTCGAGGCGAGGAGAATTATATTTTCCCATTCCAGGAAGGCGCAGATGTGATGTTTAATTCTGCTCTGATTTATGAATTGGCAGTATTAAAGATTTATGCAGAACCATTGCTATTTGCGATTGATAAGAGTGAGCCGGGGTATTTGGAAGCAAAACGATTGCTTAAGTTCCTGGATTATTTCCTTCCAATGCCGTCGGATGGCATTGGTCAGAACTCTGTGTTACGTGAGTTCATTGGCGGAAGCTGTTTTAATGTATAGCAGCGGGAAACGCTGTAAGCGTCTTTACGTATAGTGGCGTAAGCTGAACAGTAACTTGCGTATAGCGATGTATATAGTAATAAAAAGATTTATTTGACATCAGATTAAAAGTGCGTTAATCTGATAAAAACAAGTAGGCTGGATAATCGTGGCTGCAAGTGTCGAAAGACCGCAGGTGAGGAAAGTCCGGGCTTCATAGGGCAGG
>CAYMTX010000105.1:0-8376 GCA_964393475.1 uncultured Roseburia sp.
CATTGCAGAAGTAACATACGCAGTTCCTATATTCTTGTATTCTTTCACTCTCTCAATAAAATAATCCAATACACTCATTACTTCACTGAAGTGACCTTTATCTACAATCATACGAAGCAGTCCGACAAGTTCTTCCGAAACCTTTCCGGAAAAAACTTCTGTTATCACTTTTACTTTTTCTTCTTTTACGATTTTCGGATGACTCATGAGTTTGAAGAGTTCCTCATTTTCTTCCATCGCAGTTTTGGCTGCTTTTACCTCTTCTAAAAACGCATCCATCTGGTTTTTCTCTAAGGCTACTTCAAACAATGCATCACCGTATGTTTTTGATACTAGCTTTGCCATGTTGCTTCACCCATTTCTTTCAGTGTTTCTTCTACCAGCGTATCCTGAATTGTAGTATTGATATTTGCTGCAACAACTTTTGCTGCCATCAAAGATGCAATCGCTACCATTTCCTGTTTTGCTTCATCCATTACACGCTTCTTAGAAAGTTCTGCTTCCTCATTTGCTCTGTGCATAATGTTTGCAGCTTCAGCCTTAGCGTCCTCAATAATTTTCGCTTCGTTTTTCAAAGCTTTTTTACGGGCTTCGCTTAAAATCTGTTCTGCCTCTTTGTCTATATTCTTAAGCTTTGCTTCATACTCTGCTTTCAGTTTCGCTGCTTCTTCCTTATCTGCAATTGCAGTATCAATATCCGAAGCAATCTTCTCCTGTCTGTCCTTTAACATCTTGCGGACTGGATTGAACAGAAGATATGACATTGCCATGAATAAGAAAAAGAGAGAAATACCCATCAGCAAAGTATTAAATACTAGCTGCGCGTCAAGACCAAAAAGAAATTCCATATTCTTTCTCCGGCCTCCCTTCTTAAATGTTATGGTATAGTCAACTGATAATGCCGATTTAACCTAAAGGCTGAACGAAAAGTAAAATTAAACCAATAAGCAAACCATAAAGACCTGTTGTCTCTGCTACCGCCTGTCCTAATAACATTGTTGACATAATATCACCTTTTGCTCCAGGATTACGACCAACTGCTGCAGCACCGTGACCGGCTGCAATACCCTGTCCAATACCAGGTCCGATACCTGCGATAAGTGCTAAACCAGCTCCGATTGCTGAGCATGCCATAATTAAATCATGTCCTGTAATATTCATAATAATTTCCTCCTAAAAAATTCCTTCTTATATTTTTGATACTATTCTGCCGGATAATTCTGTGCGATATATGTCATCGTCAGCATACAGAATACATAAGTCTGAATCGTTCCTGAGAACAAATCCAGATACGCATGGAGTGCGGCCGGCCAGATAAGTGCCAGTTTGCCAATCAATCCATACACAAGTGCCATCATAATCGTTCCTGACAATACGTTTGCAAATAAACGCAATGACAAAGAAATCGGTACCGCAATATCGCCAATCAGGTTAACCGGGAACCAGATTGGTAACCATGGTGGTAATGGTGAACACTTGTCAACCCATATCTCTTTTAACGAATTTGCTTTAAATTCAGAAATATGGATTAATGTGAATGTAATAAGACCCATTGCAAATGTCGTGCCATAATCAGCTGTCGGTGGTCTTAAACCGAACAGACCGGAGATGTTACTGATAAAAATAAACATGAAAATTGTCAACATATAGTTGGCATATTTTGGTGCTGCCACTTTACCCATTGTTCCATAAATAATTCCCTCCAGCTTTTCCACAAGCAGTTCGAGAACATTTTGGAGACCATCCGGCACTTCTGTTGCATGTCTCATTTTAATGTTTGCCACTACGCCAAGAGTAAGCATCAATAACATAACAATGAGAATGCACACGTGTGATGTTGTAATCCAGACCGGTTGTCCGAGAAATTCTAATTCATAAATGCCATGAATCATAAAGTCCACATTATCAACCGCGGATGACATCAGAATTGTGTTGTTCACAATTTCACCTCCTTATAAAGTTTCGTCGCTATCATCGTATGAAGCCTCATCACCTCTTCCTTGCAATTTTAAAATAACTTTATGTGCAAAAGGCTGTAAGTACGCAGATACTTTTAAGCCCATCACGCCTATAAATGAAGCATAAAAATTTCCGATTTCAAATTTCGCTATTATTGCGAAAAGAACCGCCACCACACAATACCGCAGTGCAGCCTTAATGGTAGCTCTTACCCGTGCATTTGAAGCATCTGTACAACCGTCTATGGTATCTAAAATCACACTCGCCATATTAATCGCCATACCACATGCAGTCAAGAGGCCAACTATCAGTCCCAAGGTGTATGCTCCCTTATCCTCTACGAACCAGACACCAACTAACTCTGCAACTACGCCATATACAAGAATTCCCAAAACCAACTCGGGCAATACGTCATTTAGTCTTTTTAACATTTAATACTTCCTACAATTTCAATTACTCTTCATTTTCTGTCACTCTTCATGAGCGGTTTTGCCATTTTATAAATATTGGTAATTCCTGCCAGTGCTCCAATGAAAAAGAGCACTATGATTACCCACGGCATATCATATTTCTTATCAAGCCATATCCCTATTGCCATGCACATCCCAATCGGGACAAGCATATTCAAACTAAACTGTGTTACTAAGGCGAGGGCTTGAAATATTTTTCTCTGCTCTTTCATAATTCCACCTTACACAACTTGCTTTTTCTTCGGAATCATTAAGTCTTTCCATAAGAAGAAAAAGAGTGATACTTTTTTACTAAGTATCACTCTTTATTATACCATTTTTCACTCATTTGTCTACGAATTATTATTGTTTTCTCGTCAAAAAACTATAGAAACTGTCTAATTATTCCATTTTCTGGATTTTTCTAAAAACTCCCTCTTCGACAAGATTAATAATTATAATACAATTTTCACTTCCCTATCGGTATGTTCATAGCGCACAATTTCTACACCTGCCGCATCAAGCATCCGTCTGGACGCAATCATATATTTCTCATTGGCATATTTATCACTATCATAAACCACACGCTTAATCCCCGATTGGATAATCGCTTTTGCACATTCATTGCAAGGAAACAGTGTCACATAAATAGTTGCTCCCTCTAAACTGCCTCCGCGATAATTCAAAATTGCATTCAATTCACTGTGCGTAGTGTAAAAATACTTGTTTTCTAGCGGGTCTCCTTCTCGTGACCACGGGAACTCATCATCCGAGCAACCGATTGGCAGGCCATTGTATCCCATAGATAAAATCTTATGGTCGGGACTTACTATGCATGCCCCTACCTGCGTATTCGGGTCCTTAGAACGCATACCTGCTAACATTGCTACGCCCATAAAATATTCGTCCCAGCTGATATAGTCTTTTCTTTTATCACTCATGATAGTTTCCCCCTATCTTTGCTACGACATCAAATTATTTTGTGCCAAAAATACGGTCACCTGCATCACCAAGCCCCGGTACGATGTATCCATTTTCATTCAAATGATCATCTAAACCGCCAACAATAATATCCACGTCCGGATGCGCTTCCTGCATTTTTTTTACACCTTCCGGTGCTGCTATAACACACATAAAGTGAATGTTCTTCACTCCTCTGTTTTTCAACATCTGAATTGCAGCAATCGCTGAACCGCCAGTCGCCAGCATTGGGTCAACTACGAACACTTCACGGTTTGCACAATCCTGTGGCAATTTACAGAAATACTCTACCGGTTCCAATGTCTCTTCGTCACGATACAGACCGATATGTCCTACCTTTGCGGCCGGAATCATGGTGAGTACACCATCTACCATACCTAAACCTGCTCTTAAAATCGGAACGACTGCTAACTTTTTACCCTTTAACTCTTTTGCAACCGTCTTACAAATCGGTGTCTGAATCTCTACATCTGCCAACGGAAGATTCCGTGTTGCTTCGTAACACTCCAACATAGCAATTTCTCCAATCAGAGTACGGAACTCTTTCGACCCCGTATCTGTTCTCCTGAGAATACCGATTTTGTGCTGAATCAACGGATGATCCATTACTACTACTTTTGACATTTACTTTTCCTCCTAGTCTTCATTTAACAAATTTACTAATTTCTGTATACTTTTACGCATGGTCTCGTAACACAGTCCATAGGACCGTAAATTACCTCCATACGGATCCAAAACCTCTAATTCATCGCCTACCAGTTCTGTAAGAACATGCACATTCTCCGGAATGACATTTTCGTATTTTACCAGAATTTTTTCTTTCTGTATGTACTCCATAGTCAAAATCAACGTATCCGGAGTAAAATCTTCTTCCGTTAACTGAACCGACATAAAATCATTGGTAGCAACACCATTACTGATAAGCACAGCCTCTGCCTTCTGATTCATCGGTTCCGGAAATAATACTACCAGACCTCTTGACTCTATGTCAACGGGATGCTTTAGCACAAAATCTTTTAAAATTCCAACTGCCATCGGTGACCTTGCGGTACCACTTTCACATACAAATATTATTCGATTATACTGTTCCATTTTTCTCTCTCCGCCGACCCAAAACGTCCGCATTATACATGTATTACCTGATAGCCTGCCGCCTTTAATAAACGATTCATTATCGCCTGCCCGATTCTTGGCGTAGCAAAACTCTCAGAATAAATAATGTCTACTTCCTGTTCATCAAAATCTCGCAGAATTTTGTATAAATGCTGTGCAATGGCATCCTCATCATCTCTTGCACCAATGCTAAGCACCACATCAGCCACATAACGTTCTCTTGTCTCGTCAGTAGCAATTACACCAACGCGTTTTCCTGCTGCCTGCGCTTCCTTTACCAATCTGTTAATTTCTGCAACTACTCTGTCCGTATCACCTTCTACCAGTGCCAAGTCTGCTTTTGGTGCATAATGCTTATACCGCATCCCCGGTGCTTTCGGCTTCTGCCCTGCCTGTGAAGGATCCGTTGTATCTGTTACTAATATACCGGGGTCAATCATCACTTCTTCCCCCAGAACTTCTTCTAACATCTGCTTGGTAATATACCCCGGCCGCAAAATCATTGGAACCTTTTCTGTCAAATCAACAATCGTGGACTCAATCCCAATACCAACTGCACCGCCATCCAAAATCATCGGAATACGTCCCTCCATGTCCTCTGCCACATGGCAAGCTTCCGTAGGGCTGGGTTTACCGGATGTATTAGCACTCGGTGCCGCAATCAGGCAACCACTTTCCTCTATCAGAGACAGCGCCACCGGATGATTCGGCATACGTACCGCTACTGTATCCATACCGCCGGTAGTAGTATGCGGAACCTTGTCATTTTTCCATACGACCATAGTAAGCGGGCCCGGCCAAAAAGCATCGGCTAGTTTTCTTGCCTGCTCCGGTACATCCTTCGCGATACGCTCTAAATCCTCAAACTTGCTGATATGGACAATCAACGGGTTGTCCGATGGTCTGCCCTTCGCCTCGTAAATCTTCGCAGAAGCTTCCGGTCTTAATGCATCCGCACCCAGCCCATATACCGTTTCTGTCGGGAATGCCACTAATTCTCCTGCGCGGATAAGGTTCGCTGCATCTTTTATCAATTCTCTGTTTAACTGTCCATTTTCTATCCGTATCAGTCTGGTCTGCATCTCATTGTCCATCCATCTAAACTTTTCTTTTCCATCTATTATCGCACAATCCCATTATTTAGGCAACTGAGTTTAAATAAACTTATAAATATTTATCAATTTGCTGATATTATACTTATGGCATTTCTGCACTTGCCATGTTTTACAAAAAAACGTATAATATAATGGATAATGGAAAACTTAATAAAAAAGGTAAAGGTTATTTGTTATGAAAATTACAAAATCTGAATTTGGAATTACCAGCACCGGAGAAACCGTCAACCTGTTCCACATGGAGAACAATTCCGGCGCATATATTGAAATTATTGATTTTGGTGCACGTATTCATAAGCTTGTTGTACCAAATAGAGATGGTGTATTGACTGACGTTTGTTTAAGCGTTTCTAATATGGCAGATTACGAAGCCGAGCGTGCTTACTATGGTTCTGTCTGTGGTCGTGTTGCTAACCGTATCTGCAACGGCAAATTCACCTTGAATGGTGTAGATTATCAGCTCGCTATTAACAATGGTCCAAACCATTTACACGGCGGCACCGTTGGTTACAGCCACAAAGTTTGGAAATCAACATTAAAAGATGACAAGCTCGTTCTTACCATGGAATCCCCGGATGGCGAAGAGAACTATCCGGGCAACCTCACATTGAACGTTACCTATTCATGGTCTGAGGACAATGAAATCGGCATCTTGTATGAAGCAACCTGTGATCAGGATACACTTTTAAATGTAACCAATCACACCTACTTTAACTTGAACGGCGAAGGCAACTCTACTGTCTTGAATCATGAGTTATTCATTGATGCAGATGCAATTACACCGGTAAATGGTAATCTGATTCCAACAGGAGGATTTCTTCCGGTAGAAGGTACTCCGTTTGATTTCAGAAGCATTCACGCCATCGGCAAGTTCATCGATTCCGACTACCCACAGTTAGCAGACTGTGGCACTTATGACCATAACTTCATCGTAAACGGAACCGGTTTAAGAGAAGCGGCTATATTGCAGTCTAAGGACAGCGGCATCCGTGTAACATGCTTCACAGACCAGCCGGGCATCCAGATTTATGTGGCATCACAGGAATCTGATTTTATCGGAAAATACGGAGAGCGTTATCCACGCTTCGCAAGCGTATGTTTAGAGACACAGCACTTCCCTGATTCTATTAATCACGAGAATTTCCCAAGTGTAGTCTTAAAACCGGATGAACCGTTCAGAAGTAAAACATTATATCATTTTTCTACTTTTCAATAAAATGTTCTGACTTTTATACACATTTTTATAGAATTTTACTTGTAAAGCTTGTTTTTTTGTATTAAAATGATAAAAAGCTATTAACGGATAGCAAAAATGATTTCTAATTTATAAGGAGGATCTTTATTATGGCATATGTAATTTCTGACGCTTGTGTAAGCTGTGGTACATGTGAAGGCGAATGTCCAGTAGGAGCTATCAGCCAGGGTGACAGCCAGTACGTTATCGATGCTAACGTATGTGTAGGTTGTGGTACATGTGAAGGTGTTTGCCCAACAGGAGCAATCTCTGCTGAATAATTTTCACAAAAGATACGAACGGGAATCCGAATGGATTCCCGTTTTTTTGCTTTTATTTCTGATTTTTCGATTTTTTGAGCACTCCGAAATGTTTCGGTTTCTTTAGATTACCACGAATCGCCTCATCCAACTTTCGAAAACGTTCTTCCTCTGCTTCTTCCCGTTCCCTCATCAAATAATTCATTTCTTTGATAACCTGTTCTCCCACTTCTTCACTAATATTTTTACTTAACTGCTCATTGTTTGCTGCAATTGCTTTTCCCACAATCTCTGTCATAAGCTCTGTGAACTGCGCCATGCGGTCTGCATTGTCTAAAACGTTTTTACCATCCTCTTTCTGTGTCATCATAAGCGGTCCCTTGTAAAGTACCTGCGGACGTTCTAAAGAGTCCTCCGGCAACAAATATTCTTTGCTCCCGTTATGTATAATCATACGAATAGCTTTCAGTTGATAACCCTTTTCTTTTAATTCCTTGATTTTCATAAAATCATCAATGTTTTCTTTTGTATAGTAGCGATGCCCCATTTCATTGCGTGGAATGGTGAGCTCTAATTCCTCTTCCCAGTAACGCAATACATGTGATTCCACGTTCACCAGAGTGGCGGCGTCGGATATCATGTAACGTACTTTTTCCATTGCTTGTCCTCCTCTTAAATTGTCCGTACTATCACTTCATATTATAACTTTTTCACTTTAGGGGCACAACGAAAATCGGTCGACTTCTTTTGACAGAAGTCGACCGATTTCCCATATCTTTTTCACATAATTATCAGGAAGTGTAGAGGAGGTTCCTGATATCCTCTTTTAACTTATTTGCCCAGAATCTGTTTCTTCTTAATCAGAATCATTCCACCTACTGCAAGAATGAATGCTGCAGCTGTGCCTGCTAACAACATTGCACTATTATTTCCTTCTGCATCTGCACCTGCTGCTAATGGTGTTTCTTCTTCCTTAACCTCAACATCTTCCGTTTTTTCTGTCTTACCGTCTGTAAGAGGTGTTTCTTCCTCTTCAATTACTGTTTCTGTTGTTGTTTCGTTACGATTCCAGATATCTCTAATATTTGTAATCAAACCTAATATGGTATCTCTAACATCTTCCGGTCTATCTGTGTTAATAATGTCATCAACTGCACCAACGATAGTATCTACTGTTTCCTGTATCTTTGATGCATCCCATACCTTACCGGAGGTCTCCTCACCGATTGTAACATCATCAGAAACTGTTCCGCCAAGACCACCAC
>CAYMTX010000106.1:0-8341 GCA_964393475.1 uncultured Roseburia sp.
ATATTACACTTTATAATTTACAAAAGAAAAACCGCCACAATGGGCGGTTAAATAACTAAGCAATACCATAAAGCCGGGAAGATTTGCGAAAGGTTTTAAGGACACCGCCCGGTGTGTTATCGGGCTTTATAGTCCAATGCGCCGGAATGCTTGAAAAATCGCTGCAAATCCGAACTGTGATTGTTTTTGGTGTTTCCTTTACAATTTCCACAACATTCCAAAGGAATCCATCGGATTCTGCAAGTTGCGTATTTACTTTGATTTCAGATGCTAAAATTATGTTCATGGTTTATTCCTTTCCGCCGGGGCATTCGCCCCGGACTTTGAGTGATTAGTGAAAATAGATTTGGCTTCCGTCTGCGAACATTGCACAGGCTTCCCAATCCTTTGTTACCTCAAAAGGATTTAATGATGGGGTTGTGAATGTGAGATTGCCAAGGCAGAAATAAAATTCGCCGTCTGCGGTAAATTCCGCATCCCACTTTATAGCCTTAATGACTTTTTCAAAGCGGTTATTATTATGTGTGGATGTTTCGTATGCTTCCTTGATTCTTTCAAATAATGTAAATTCCATGGTGTGTACCCCCCCCTGTATGTAAATTATAGTTTTTGTTTCCTTTATGTCGGATTTGCACCCCCGAAATTTTCAGCCGTTCCGGGTCGCTGTTGCCGAACTCTAAGCCCCGGCAACCGGGCTGTTATTTCCTTACCTTATGATTACATTATACACTATAAAGTGTAACTTGTCAATAGAAAATGTAAATAAAATTATAAAAATGTAAAGATAAAATTTCGCACGACACGAAAAAGTGTAAAATAGCATCTTGACAAGATACATTTTAAAGTGTAATATGTAATCAAATACAAGAAAGTGAGGGCAAGGCATGGAAATGACCACAACCGAAAAAATCAAGCTGCTAAAGGATAGATGCGGTTTGAACTTAGGCGAATTAGCAGAAAAAGCCGGAACTACCCGGCAGAATCTCAATAACAAATTCGGGCGCAATAATTTTTGTGAAAAGGAAATCCGAGAATTGGGCGATGTTATGGGATATGATGTAGAAATAACATTTATCAACCGGGAAACCGGGGAAAGGATATAGAATGTCAGAAATAGATTTAGATAAAATAGATTTGACCCAACCGCCGCCATCGGTGGACGATGAACCGGCCCGACAGTATTATTTTATGGCGAAATGCCGGGAGTATGTCCGGGCGATGTCCGAGAAGTTGGGGCGGCCGCTTACCTGTGCTACAATAACATTCGGGTGTCAGATGAATGCAAGAGATTCTGAAAAACTGGTCGGTATTTTAGAGCGTATCGGATATGTAGAGGCAGAAGATGAAAAGGCTGATTTTGTTATTTATAATACTTGTACAGTACGCGAGAATGCCAATAATAAAGTATATGGACGTCTTGGTTATTTGAGTGGATATAAAAAGAAAAATCCGTATATGATGATTGGTTTGTGTGGCTGTATGATGCAGGAACCGACTGTGATTGAAAAATTGAAATCAAGCTATTCCTTTGTAAATTTGGTGTTTGGAACACATAATATTTATAAATTTGCGGAGTTAATCGTAAATGCATTAGAAGCAGGAAGCATGACAATCGATATTTGGAAGGATACAGATAAAATTGTAGAAGATTTACCTGTAGAACGTAAATATTCTTTCAAGTCAGGCGTTAACATCATGTTTGGTTGCAATAATTTCTGTAGTTATTGTATTGTGCCATATGTACGAGGCAGAGAGCGCAGTCGTGAAGCGAAGGAAATTGTACGTGAGATTGAACGACTGGTAGCAGATGGTGTGAAAGAGGTTATGCTTTTAGGTCAAAATGTGAATTCTTATGGCAAAAATTTAGACACACCTATGACGTTTTCTGAATTATTGCAAGAAATCGAGAAAATCGATGGATTAGAGCGTATTCGTTTCATGACATCTCATCCAAAGGATTTGTCAGATGAATTAATTGAAACAATGAAGAATTCTAAGAAAATTTGTAATCATTTTCATTTACCATTGCAGTCCGGTAGTAGCCGTATTTTAAAGATAATGAACCGTCATTATGACAAGGAACATTATTTGGAATTAGTGCGTAAAATTCGTGAAGCGGTACCGGATATTGCCATTACAACTGATATTATTGTAGGTTTTCCGGGAGAAACAGAGGAAGATTTTGAAGAGACTATGGATGTGGTACGTCAGGTAGAATATGATAGTGCATTTACTTTTATCTATTCAAAACGTACAGGGACACCTGCAGCAAGTATGTCGGAACAAGTGCCGGATGATGTAGTAAAAGAGCGTTTTGACAGACTTTTGGAACTTGTTCAGGAAATTTCAGCTAAGAAAGCAGGAAGTTTGACCGGACAAATTTTACCGGTATTGGTAGAAGAGCAGAATGAGCAGGATTCGTCATTAGTGACAGGTAAATTGACAAATAATTCAACCGTTCATTTTGCGGGAACACCGGATATGATTGGAACGATTCAGAATGTAAAACTGAATGAATGCAAAGGCTTCTATTATATTGGTGAAGTTGTTTCATAAGATTCCTTAAAATTGTATTGAATAAAGAACGTATGTTTGCTATAATATGGACATACGAAAAAGGCAGGGACACTTATGTATTCATATATCAAAGGAATTTTAACAGAAGTAGAAGAGAATTTAGTTGTAATTGAAGCGGGTGGTATCGGTTACAATGTCTATACCACAGCACAGACTTTTGACTATTTGCCATCGGTAGGTGAGGAGATAAAATTATATACTTATCTGAATGTTCGGGAAGATGCAATGCTGTTATATGGTTTTATGACCAAAGATGATTTGCGTGTATTTAAATTACTGCTTAGTGTCAGTGGTATCGGACCGAAGGGAGCATTGGCTATTTTAGGAGTGATGTCTACCGATGACCTGCGTTTTGCGGTACTGGCAGATGATGCGAAAGCGATTTCTAAAGCACCTGGGATTGGTGCGAAGACTGCTCAGAGGTTAATATTAGAATTGAAGGACAAGTTAAGTCTTCAAGAAGCATTTGAACAGAAGTTATCAAATGAATCAGCGAAGAATGTGCCGAATGCACTGACCGGAATGAAAAACGATGCAGTTCAGGCGTTGGTAGCACTTGGCTATTCGTCATCAGATGCGTTAAAGACTGTTAATGCAGTGGAAATCACAGAAGATTCAGATGTGGAAGATATACTAAAGGCAGCTTTAAAGAATATGGCATTTATGTAAATAATTAGCTGACAGTAAATGTGCAGCTACATGTTGGGAGGAAGTCCATGGAAAAGCGTGTTATTTCTACACAGGTGATGGAAGAGGACATTAAAAATGAGAAGAATTTAAGACCTCAGACATTAGACCAGTACATCGGACAGCAGAAAGCAAAAGAGAATTTAAAAGTTTATATAAAGGCAGCTAAAGCCCGTGGAGAATCTTTAGACCATGTATTATTCTTTGGCCCGCCGGGGCTTGGAAAGACTACTCTGGCAGGAATTATTGCAAATGAAATGGGAACTCATATGAAAGTAACATCGGGTCCTGCGATTGCAAAACCAGGGGAGATGGCAGCGATTTTAAGTAATCTGCAGGAGGGGGATATTCTTTTTGTAGATGAAATTCATCGTCTGAATCGTCAGGTAGAAGAAGTTTTATATCCGGCAATGGAAGACTATGCTATCGATATAATGATTGGAAAAGGCTCATCTGCACGTTCTATCCGATTAGATTTACCAAAATTTACTTTGGTTGGGGCAACGACCAGAGCAGGCTTATTGTCTGCACCTTTACGAGACCGCTTTGGTGTTATTCATCATTTAGAGTTTTACACAGTGGATGAATTAAAAACTATCATTATTAAATCCGCTGAGAAATTAGACGTAGAGATTGATGAAGAGGGCGCGTTTGAATTAGCAAGACGTTCCAGAGGAACTCCAAGATTGGCGAATCGTCTGTTAAAGCGTGTCAGAGATTTTGCCGAAGTGAAATATAATGGTAGAATTTCAAAAGAAGTAGCGGCATTTGCCTTAGATTTATTGGAAGTAGATAAATTTGGCCTGGATCAAAATGACAGAAATATTTTAATGACTATGATTGAAAAATTTCAGGGTGGTCCGGTTGGCTTAGATACACTTGCGGCAGCAATCGGGGAAGATTCGGGAACAATTGAAGATGTTTATGAACCATATTTAGTAAAAAATGGGTTTATTATACGTACACCAAAGGGACGTATGGTAACTGATTTGGCATATGAACATTTTGGTATAGCTGTCGATAAGTAGATGTGTTATACTATTTATAAATATATGACACAGAATCATAGTTATATGTGTTAAAGATAATGAAGTTGCCAAAAGGTAACGAGGGAGGAAGCAAGATGGCTGAAAAGACCACTGCTGAAGTAATCATTGGCGGCAAAGTATATACTCTTAGCGGTTACGAGGGAGAAGAATACTTACAAAGAGTTGCCAGCTATATTAATAACAAAATGAATGAATTAGATGAAGTAGAAGCATTTAGACGTTTTCCGGTTGACATGAAGTCAGTACTGGTTCATTTGAATATTGCTGACGATTATTTCAAAGCAAAAGCTTATGTAGAAAAACTTGAGAAAGAAATGGAGATAAAGGATAAAGAACTCTATGACTTAAAGCATGATTTGATTTCAAATCAAATTAAGACAGAAAGTGATGAAGTGTCCTTGAAGGAACTGGAAGCAGAGAATAAAGAGCTTATGTTGACAGTTGCCAGATTAGAAGCAGCTTTAGAAGATGCCAAATTGGATAAGACGCCTTCTATGAAGAAGAATTAAGACAAACTTACCAAGGGGACGGTGTTTCGTCCCCCTTTTTGATTCATAGGGAAGAACTTATTTGTCATTTACGGTTTTCTTTCTCAATTTGCAGGTAAATACCTTGTTATGTTGATATTAGGAGGTTTTATGACAAAAGAAATTGAATTACTGGCACCGGCAGGGTCTTTTGAAATTTTTAAAGCAGTCATAGCAGCGGGGGCAGATGCGGTATATGTGGGCGGTAATGCCTTTGGAGCAAGAGCATATGCGAATAATTTTTCAGAAGATGAACTGTTAGAAGCAATAGATTATGCACATTTACATCATCGAAAGCTTTATTTAACGGTTAATACATTGTTTAAAGAAAAAGAATTAAAGGAACAATTATATCCTTATTTATTACCTTATTATAAACAGGGGCTGGATGCAGTTATTGTACAAGATATTGGTGTGCTTAGTTTTATTCGTGAGTATTTTCCGGGGCTTGAGATTCATACCAGTACACAGATGACGGTGACAAACCGTTATGGTGCTGAGCTTATGAAGGAATTAGGAGCGTCCAGAGTGGTAACTGCTCGTGAAATGTCATTTGCTGAGATTGAAGACATTGCGAAGAATGTGGATGTTGAGATTGAAAGTTTTGTTCATGGAGCTTTATGCTATTGTTTCTCAGGACAATGCCTTTTTAGCAGTGTAATTGGTGGTAGAAGCGGTAATCGTGGGCGTTGTGCCCAACCCTGCCGTTTGCCATATGAGACGTTCGATGCAGATAAAAAACCAATCGGGAATGTAAAAAAACCGTATGTACTAAGCCCAAAGGATTTGTGTACGATTGAAATGATACCACAACTGGTGAAAGCCGGTATTTATTCGTTTAAAATTGAAGGACGTATGAAGCAGGCAGAATATGCGGCAGGTGTCGTATCGATTTATCGTAAGTATATTGATTTATATTTGGAAAAAGGTGAATCCGGCTATCAGGTGACTGCAAAAGATTATCAGAAATTATTAGATTTCGGTAACCGTAGCGGTTTTACGGAAGGGTATTATAAAAAGCACAATGGTGCGGATATGATTACTTTTGAACAACCAAGTCACAAAAAAGGCAATGAAACATTACAAGAAGAAATCCGTCAGAAATATGTACAGACGGAAATAAAAGAAAAAATCAATGGAAATTTAATATTATCGAAAGATTTGCCTGCTAAAATAACAGTAGCATGCGGAGATGTAAATGTTACAATAAATGGTGATATTGTACAGGAAGCATTAAAACAACCGCTTTCTTTAGATAAAATAGAAGAGAATATGCGAAAAACAGGTAATACACCATTTGAATTTGCGAATCTTGATATTGCAATGACAGATGCAATTTTCATGCCGATGAAATCTTTGAATCAGTTGAGAAGAGATGCTTTGGACGCATTGTCAGAAAAGCTTTTGCAGGAATATCGAAGAACAAAACCAAAGCAGAATCAAGATTTAGAATGTGGACAGAGTTTAAGTGCTATCAGCGTAAATGAAAAAACTTACTGCGAAAATAGGTATGGGGATAATGAGCATATTATTACAGCATCTATTGAACATAGAGCACAGTTATTACCACTTTTAGAAAGTAAAATAATAGAAGCGGTTTATCTGGATAGTACTTGTTATACTAGAAAAACATTGATAAGCGATTTGAAGAATGATTGTGAAATGATTAGTAGTGCAGGGAAAAAGGTATACTTTATTTTGCCGGCAGTTTTTCGTAAGCGAACATCTGATTTTTATAAAAATATTGATAAGGATTTACAGAATTTGCCGCTAGATGGTGTTATGGTTAAAAATTATGATGCGTTATGGTTTGCAAAAACGTATCTGAAAAACTTGCCATTATTTATTGATCATAATTTATACAGTTACAATAATGAGGCTGTATATGAATTGTCGAGATTTAAACCGGTGCGAATTACCGCACCTTTGGAACTTAATAAAAAGGAATTGGCACATCGCAATAATACGAATAGCGAGCTGCTTATTTATGGGAAACTTCCGTTAATGCTTTCCGCACAGTGTGTAAAAAACAGTACAGGTGGATGCAATAAGGTACCGGGAATTACTTATATGAAAGACAGGTATAATGTTATATTCCCTATTAAAAATAATTGTGATGAGTGTTATAATGTAATATATAATTCGCTTCCTCTAGTATTGTTTGGACAAGCAGAAGACATCAAACAAATGCACTTTGCTTCGTATCGTCTTTCTTTTACAACAGAACATGAGGAGGAAGTTCGGAATGTATTAGATGTATGTGCAGAAACTTTTGTAACAGAATCTAAAAATATAAAAGATATTTATAGTGGTGAATTCACGTATGGACACTATAAAAGAGGAGTGGAATAACGTATGTTAAACCTCATAATTGAAGTATCTCAATATTTAATTATCATATTATTTGGATTGTATACAGTTCAGTGTTTTGTATCTCAGATACCGGGACTTCGTGAAAAAACGAGAAATGGAATCTATCACAGACAACGCCTGCTAATATATATTATTCATATGATAGCATCGAATTTGATTTACATAGTAACGGATGACCTTCGTATGTTAATACTATATATAGTACAATTTGCATTAATTACTGTGATTCAGTGCGTTTTCAGCTTATACTATGAAAAGTCATCCCGTCTTCTGATAAATAATATGTGTATGTTATTAGTAATCGGATTTGTAATAATTAGCCGTATTTCACCGGACAAAGCGATAAAACAGACGATTATTGCGGCGGTAGCGGCAATGATTGCCTTTATTGTACCTTTGTGCATTAGACGTGTTGGGATTGTAAGAGATTTGTATCCATTGTTTGCAGTCGGTGGTCTGGGATGTCTGGTGGCAGTATATGTGATAGGAGCTATCAGTTATGGTGCGAAATTATCGATTTCTATTGCCGGAGTTTCTTTTCAACCGGCAGAGTTTGTCAAAATATCCTTCATTTTCTTTGTGGCAGGTATGCTATACAAGAACACAAGTTTTTTAAGAGTCTGCATCACTACCGTATTAGCGGCAGCGCATGTCCTGCTTTTGGTAATATCAAAAGATTTAGGAGCGGCACTGATTTTCTTTGTAGTGTACTTGGTTATGTTATTTGTATCAACGAAGAATGTGTTGTATATTTTTGCCGGCACAGGAGCAGGTGCGGCGGCGTGCGCGGTAGGCTATAGATTATTTTCTCATGTACGTGTACGAGTACTGGCATGGCAGACACCGTTAGAAGTAATTGATAATGAAGGCTATCAGATATGTCAGTCTCTTTTTGCAATCGGAACCGGAGGTTGGATGGGATTAGGTTTATACAAAGGAACACCTGAGAAAATTCCGGTTGTTGTACAGGATTTTATTTTCTCGGCAATTTCTGAGGAATTTGGCGGTATATTTGCTGTTTGCCTGATATTAGTGTGTTTAAGCTGTTTTCTGTTGTTTTTAAAAATTTCTATGGAAATTTCAGACCAGTTTCATCGCTTAGTAGCATTAGGACTTGGTACATTATAT
>CAYMTX010000107.1:0-8324 GCA_964393475.1 uncultured Roseburia sp.
GGGCTGCATTGATGCTGTAAAACCACATATCATTTACAGCATGAACAATAGTCAGGGAAACCGGATTATTGTTACTTTTAATGAGCAAAAAGCGAAAGAACTGTATGAAGAATGCTTGTTTTTCGATAAGAGAACTGCGTACTATCCTGCCAAGGATATACTTTTTTATCAGTCGGATATTCGCGGTAATGTGTTGACTGCTGAGCGAATTAATGCATTAAAGATGATTGCAGAGGAAGAAGAGTGCACGGTTATTACGACGTTCGATGCGCTGATGAATCCGATGCCTGCACCGGAACGGTTTGTAAAAGAGGTTATTCAATTGGAAACCGGGGAAGAAGTGAATTTGGACGAACTGGTAAAACGTCTTGTGGAACTGGGGTACGAAAAAAATTATCAGGCAGAGACAAGAGGTGAATTTTCTGTCCGTGGCGGCATAATCGATATTTTCCCATTAACGGAAGAAAATCCGTTTCGAGTAGAATTGTGGGGCGATGAGATTGACTCTATCCGTTCCTTTGACCCGGACAGCCAGCGCTCAATTGAGAATTTAGAGAAAATACACATCTATCCGGCGTGTGAGCTGGTGTTATCCAAAAAAGAACGGCAGAAGGGTGTAGACAAGATTTTAGCGGAAGCGAAGAAAGTTTATGAAAAGTTCCGCACAGAAATGAAGACGGAAGAAGCACACCGGGCATTGTCGAATGCCGAGCAGTTTGCGGAACAGACCATCGAATACAATGTGAGCGCCGGTTTAGACGCTTATCTGTCTTACTTCTGTGAAGAACGTGCATCTTTGCTGGACTATTTCGAAAAAGAAAATACAATTATTTTTCTGGATGAGGCAGCCCGCAGTATTGAACGGGGTGTGGCTACAGAGACGGAGTTTTCAGAGAGTATGAAACAACGTCTGGAAAAAGGTTACATTCTTCCGGGACAAATGGCGGAACTTTTTTCGTATAAAGAAGTTTTGGCAAAAATTGTTGCAAGAAAATGTGTGGCACTTGTAGCGTTGGATTTGAAGAACAGCTACTTGGATATAAAAGAACATATTGCAATTCAGAGTAAGACAGTAAATCCATATAACAACAGTTTTGAATTGCTGGTGAAAGATTTAAACAGATATAAGAAAAACGGTTATCGCGTGATTTTGCTCTCCAGTTCTAAGACCAGAGCAAAACGACTGGCAGAAGATTTGATGGAAGAAGGACTAAATGCCTTCTACACAGAAGATTTTGACAGAGAGGTGCAGCCGGGAGAAATTATGACCGGACACGGCAAACTGAAAAAAGGATACGAGTATCCATTAATTAAGTTTGTAGTGATTTCAGAAAGTGATATTTTTGGTACAGAGAAAAAGAAAAAAAAGCGCCACCGCACATATGAGGGTGAGAAAATTGCCAGCTTTACGGATTTAAGCATCGGTGATTACGTGGTACATGAGAATCATGGTCTGGGTATTTACCGTGGGCTTGAGAAAATTGTAGTAGACAAAGTAGAGAAGGATTACATTAAGATTGAATATGCCGATAGCGGTAATTTATATATTTTAGCAACCCAGTTGGAGTTGATTCAGAAGTTTGCAGGTTCTGATGCAAAGAAGCCAAAGTTGAATAAATTGGGTGGTCAGGAGTGGAACAAGACAAAGACCAGAGTACGAACGGCAGTCAAAGAAATTGCTTCGGATTTGGTGGCACTATATGCGGCACGTCAGAGTCAAAAGGGATTTGTGTATGGACCGGATACGGTGTGGCAGCGTGAGTTTGAAGAAATGTTCCCGTTCGAAGAGACGGAAGATCAGGAACTTGCCATTGAAGCGACAAAACGTGATATGGAAAGTGATAAAATTATGGATCGTCTCATTTGCGGAGATGTTGGTTATGGTAAGACAGAGATAGCAATCCGTGCAGCTTTTAAGGCGGTACAGGACGGCAAGCAGGTTGCATTTTTGGTTCCGACTACAATTCTGGCGCAACAACATTACAATAACTTTTTACAGAGAATGAAAGATTTTCCGGTGAATGTGGATTTGTTGTGCCGTTTTCGTAGTGCATCCGAGCAAAAGAAGACATTAGATAATTTGAAAAAAGGTCAGGTGGATATCATCATCGGAACCCATCGTTTGTTATCTAAGGATGTCGTGTTTAAAGATTTGGGACTTTTGATGGTAGATGAGGAACAGCGTTTTGGAGTAACTCATAAAGAAAAAATAAAACAACTAAAGAATAATATTGATGTATTGACTTTAACAGCAACACCGATTCCGAGAACTCTGCATATGAGCTTAATCGGAATTCGTGATATGAGCGTGTTGGAAGAGCCGCCAATGGACCGTATCCCGATTCAGACTTACGTTATGGAATATAATGAAGAGCTTGTCCGGGAGGCGATTTCGAGAGAATTAGCCCGTGGCGGACAGGCGTATTACGTTTATAATCGTGTGAAAGAAATCGGTGATGTGGCGACGAAAATTTCTAAAATGCTGCCGGAAGCAAATGTGGCATTTGCACATGGGCAGATGAAGGAAACGGAACTGGAAAATATCATGTATAAGTTCATTAATGGTGAAATTGATGTGCTGGTATCGACGACTATTATTGAGACCGGTCTGGATATTTCCAATGTAAATACGATGATTATTCATGACGCAGATAATATGGGACTTTCCCAATTGTATCAGCTGCGTGGACGAGTGGGACGTTCTAACAGAACTGCATATGCTTTTTTGATGTATAAACGGGATAAGATGCTTAAAGAAGTAGCGGAAAAACGTCTGGCTGCGATTAAGGAATATACGGAACTTGGCAGTGGATTTAAAATTGCCATGCGTGATTTGGAAATCCGTGGTGCCGGTAATTTGCTTGGTGCAGAGCAGCATGGTCATATGGAAGCAATCGGTTATGATTTATATTGTAAAATGTTAAACGAAGCAGTTAAGGAAGCGAAAGGCGTTGTTACAGAAGCAAGTTTTGATACCTTTATTGACGTGGAAATCGATGCATATATTCCGATGACATATATTCCGAACGAATATCAGAAACTGGATATATATAAACGAATTGCCAGTCTGGAGACGGAAGAAGAAATCGATGAAATGCTGGAGGAATTAATTGACCGTTTTGGTGATTTGCCAAAATCAGTAGAGAACCTGCTTTATATTGCAAGAATTAAATCGATGGCACATCAGGTTTTCCTGACGGAAGTGCAGCAGAAAGCAGATACTATCAAGTTTACTCTTTACGAAAAAGCAAAACTGGATGTTTCCAAGATACCGGTGCTTGTGGCAACACATTCCGGTAGTGTGAAATTTGTGGCTGATGCCAAAGCACCATACTTTATCTATTTTTTGAAGAAAAATTCCAGAGAGAAAAATAAAAAGCCACTGGATGTATTGGAAGATTTCTTGAAAGAGTTATATGCATTGAAAATAAAGGAATAGCGGTACATTTGTGAAAAAAGCATGAAAAACCTTGCAGTGTGGGAAAAAAAGCACTATAATGTAGCAAGTGTTTTGAAAACAGAACCAGAAAGATATAGGAGAGTAACAATATGAGAAAGAGATTAATGGCATTACTTTTAAGTGGTGTGCTTGCAGTGTCTATGTTTGCAGGATGTGGCAATGAAATGAATAAAACAGCAGTAGTGGCAACTGATGGAACAACTGACATTACACTGGGGCTTGCGAACTTCGCAACACGTCTGACACAGGCAAGATATGATGATTTTTATGTAGCATATTTTGGTGAAAGTGTATGGGACACAGATATGTACGGATATGGTACTACGAATGAAGATGACCTGAAGGCAAGTGTAATGGAAAGCCTTTACAGCATGTATGCAATGAAAAATCATATGGCTGATTATGGTGTAGAAATCACATCAGAAGACGTGGAAGCAATCAGCGCAGCAGCGGAAAAATTTATCAGCAGCAATAGTGCAGAAGCAATTGAAGCATTAGGCGCAGAACGTGAAATCGTAGAGACTTATTTGACATTGCTTACAATTCAGAGCAGAATGTATAACGAGATTATCAAAGATGCAGATACAAATGTGAGTGACGAAGATGCCAAAACAAGCGTATACAGTCAGGTATATGTTTCTAAAACATCTTACAAAGATGAAGAAGGCAATAGTGTAGAGTATACAGAAGAAGAACTTAAGACACTTAAAGAAACAGTGGCAGCTTTTGTGGCTGACGCGAAGAAAGATGGTTTGGCTGCGGCTGCGGAAGAATATGGCTACAGTGTTTCAAGTGGAAAGTATAATACGGCATCTACTCTTGTTGAAGGCGTAAAGACAGCTTTGGGAGCCATGACAGAGAACGGACAGGTCTCAGATTTGATTGAAACTGACAGCACTTATTATGTTGTTCAGATGGACGAGGTTATGAATGCTGATGCGACAGAAGAGAATCGCCAGAGCATTATTTCAGAGAGAGAGACAGCTTTATATACAGAAGTGGTACAAGGCTATCTTGAAGAAATGAACTGGGAATTGAACCGGAAAGTATGGGCACAGATAACTTTTGATAATCTTTTCACTGTATATTTACGTGAGACAGAGACAGAAGAGTTAGAAGCAACAGAAGTGAAATAGTTAAAAATAATAGGAGAACTCCGAAAAGGGGTTCTCTTTTTTGTACCATTAGAACGCACAAGCGAACTCTTAGTTCTTGAAAGATAAGAGGTTTTATGCTATATTTAAAGTTAGGCTATTATGTTTAAAATGGGTGATTTATCATGAATACGAAGAATATTATCTTGATTGGTATGCCGGGTGTGGGGAAAAGCACAGTCGGAGTTGTTCTGGCAAAGGTATTAGGCTATCAATTTGTAGATTCAGATTTAGTAATACAAAAAGAAGAGGGAAAACTCTTAAAAGAAATTATTGCAGAAGTGGGACCGGAAGGTTTTATCGAAGTAGAGAACCGTATCAATGCAGGACTGGATGTGGCAGAATCTGTTGTGGCAACCGGTGGAAGTGTGGTATATGGTAAGGAAGCCATGGAGCATTTGAAAAATATAGGAACAGTAGTTTATCTATATCTGCCATATGAGGAAATAAATAAACGCTTGAGTGATATCAAAGGACGGGGTGTGGTGCTCAGAGACGGACAGACCTTAAAGGATTTGTACGAAGAACGCACGAAACTATACGAGAAGTATGCAGATGTACAGATTGATGAGAGCGGATTAAACGTAGAAGAAACTATTAACGCGATTTTAGAATCAAGGGATAAAAATAAATGGTAAAATTGGAAATTACGACAAAAATAAAAATTCGTTTTTTTTGTGTATGTGTGTTCTTTTTTTGCATGCTATACATAGCAGCGTCACAACATGTGAGCCTTGGAATGACATATCAGCAAGTGTGTTTTAATGATGTGTATATTTGTGATGTAAATGGTAATGTAGATGTCGAAACGTTAGCGAGAGAGGTCCGCAAAGAGATTGCACAGGAGAGGGAGGACCGTCTTGCAATCGATTACAGAGTTTCTGTCGAAAAAGTACAGAAGCCGTTTGTTCCGTTGGTATCAGAGACAGAACTGGAAGAAATGTTAAAAGAACAGTTGATAGCATCTACGGTAAACGATGGTGTAAAAGGGTATACGGTAGAGATTGAAGGTTACAGTGCTACTTTTGGTAGTATCGAAGAGGTAAAGGCTCTTTTTTCAGGGGTAAAAGATGGAGTAGACGAGTATAAGGCATTCCAGCCGGTGATTGATAAGCAGGATGGTCATATAAAAGGAATGCTTACAGCGTCGTTAGAAGCGATTGTGCCAAATGTCTGGGAGTCGGATATCGTACCGGAAGAAAAAGATGGTGACGGTATTTCGGCAGGTGTTACAGCGTCGCTTATGAACAGTCTTGAGTATGTAATGGCAAATCCTTATAAAGATACCTATCAGAACGGAATTTTAGGCATCGAATTTATAGAGAGTATCGATATCTACGAGAATTTCATATCGTCAGACTTATTGGCAGATGTAGAAACGGAACTGGTAGAAGTAACAAAAGAAAAAGAAACGAATAAAATATATGTAGTACAGAGTGGAGATAGTCTTTCTCTTATTGCATATAAAAACGATACGACCGTAGCTTCTATTATGGCGTTGAATGGTTTTACGAACATGAATCAGATTATCCGGATTGAGGATGAACTGATTATCGCTGTTCCGGAACCGGATTTGATGCTCCGTGTTACTAAGGGAGAGGTATACGAAGAAGATTATAGAGCAGAACCAACGATTATTCCAAACGATTCATGGTATACTACAAAAGAAGTAGTTCATTACGAAGGAACTGTCGGACATAGAGAACGTAATGATGTTGTGACTATCGAAAATGGTATCGAAGTAAAACGTGAAATGATACATGAGAATGTTATGGTTGTTTCAGAACCGGCTGTTATTGAGCGTGGAACGATTATTCCGCCAACGTATATTAAGCCGATTAACGGAGGACGGTTTACGTCCGGATACGGTCAACGATGGGGAAGGATGCACAAAGGTGTTGACTGGGCAGTGCCGGTAGGAACCACCGTATTTGCATCCAGTGCAGGAACCGTTGTCCGTGCGGATTACAATGGAGGATATGGTTTGTGTGTATTAATCAGTCATCCGGATGGAAGAATGACCCGTTATGCGCATAATAGTAAATTATTGGTTTCTGTCGGTCAGCATGTAGAACAGGGAGAAACTATCGCAAAAAGTGGTAATACCGGTCGTTCAACCGGCCCGCATGTTCACTTTGAAATCCTTGTAAATGGTAGTGCGGTAAATCCTTTGAAGTATATAAAATAGGTGGAAAGTCACAAAAATTTGCGAAAAATATAATGACGTGCTATAATGAGAAAGAAAACTTGACAAAAGCACTTGCAAGCTACTATAATTACGTGTTTGTATGAATAGTTCATAGAGGTGTAGAATGGAACAGTATGTAATAAAAGGTGGTAATCCACTTGTAGGCGAAGTCGAAATCGGTGGCGCTAAGAATGCGGCACTTGGTATTCTGGCAGCAGCGATTATGACAGACGAGACCGTTACAATAGATAATTTACCGAATGTCAGAGATATAAATGTTTTATTGGATGCAATTCGTGAGATTGGTGCGCAGGTAGAGCGTGTTGATGCGCATACCGTTAAGATTAATGGTTCTTTTATCAGAGACTTTAATGTAGACAATGAATTTATCCGTAAAATCAGAGCTTCCTATTATCTTATAGGAGCGATGTTGGGAAAGTATAAGAGAGCAGAGGTTGCATTACCGGGTGGCTGTAATATTGGAAGCAGACCAATCGACCTTCATATAAAAGGATTTCGTGCGTTGGGTGCATCAGTTGAGATTGAACATGGTATGCTTATTGCATCTGCGGAACGTTTAAAAGGAACACATATCTACTTGGATAAAGTATCCGTGGGAGCAACGATTAATATTATGATGGCAGCGGCTATGGCAGATGGTAAAACTATCATCGAAAATGCTGCAAAAGAGCCACATATAGTAGATGTTGCGAACTTTTTGAATAGTATGGGTGCGAATATCCGTGGTGCAGGAACAGATATTATTCGAATTGTCGGCGTGGAGAAACTTCACAAGACCGAATATTCAGTGATTCCGGATCAGATTGAAGCAGGAACCTTTATGTTTGCAGCGGCTGCAACCAAAGGCGATATTATGCTTAAGAATGTTATACCGAAGCACTTAGAGGCTACAACAGCAAAACTGTTAGAGATAGGGTGTGAAGTAGAAGAATTCGATGATGCAGTGCGTGTCGTTGCTTCAAAACCTTTGCGTCATACGCAGGTTACTACGTTGCCATATCCGGGATTTCCGACAGATATGCAGCCACAGATGGCAGTTGTATTAGGAATCGCATCCGGCACAAGTACTGTAACGGAGAGTATTTTTGAAAACCGCTTTAAATATGTTGACGAATTGACCAGAATGGGTGCGGCTATTAAAGTTGAGGGTAATATAGCGATTATTAATGGTATAGAGCGTTATACAGGTGCACGCGTAAGCGCAATGGATTTACGTGCGGGTGCAGCACTTGTAATTGCAGGTCTTGCCGCAGATGGTATTACAGTAGTTGATGATATTTACTACATTGAGCGTGGTTATGAAGACTTTGAGCGTAAACTTACATCTTTAGGAGCGCTTATTGAAAAGGTAAGCACAGAGAAAGAGATTAAGAAGTTTACATTAAAAGTATCATAAATAATAAAAAAGTATTGACAGATGTGTGAGATAATAGTATCTTATGCATGTAGATTTGAAAATTCAATATTGTGTAAATTTTCTTATTCAGAGTGATGGAGATAC
>CAYMTX010000108.1:0-8120 GCA_964393475.1 uncultured Roseburia sp.
AAATCCTGTACGAACTCGTCACCGTAATTAGGGAGCTAAGCCGATATATCACTGGGAAACTGGGAAGATGGCAGACGCGATGAACTATAAGCCGGGAGACCTGCCTGATTGAAAGTACGAAAGCCACGAGTAACTGGTGTACAAGGTAAGTGAATCTTATTATAGGATTTTTGCGTTTTATGGGCTATCGTATCTTACGATGGCTCTTTTTTGATTCATAGGAAAGAGCTTGTTGAATTAACGCATGAAAGTGACTGACTTTCCTATGAAATAAAAAGCACTCCGTGCAGGATGCGCACCTCGCGGACAAGAAATTAATCGCAAAGCGATACCGCTCGGGCGCGAAGAATCAGCAGAGCTGATTCTTTGTTCTTTGGCAGGAAGATGAGGAGAAAATGGTGGAAAATTCGTATCGTTATTTTGAAAATCATGCATGTGAGTATTATCCGTGTCATAAGGGATGTGTACACATTAATTGTCTGTTCTGTTACTGTCCGTTGTATGGGAGAGAGCATTGCCCGGGAGATTATAGATATATTGAAGTAAACGGCAGAAGGATAAAAGAATGTACGGATTGTACGTTTCCGCATGAAGCAGAGAATTATGATGTGATAATGAAGTTTTTAGCAACAGATTAGTTGTGACGTAAAAACGTTACATTAATATAAATTTTTTAAGAGAGGGAATTAAGTATGAAATTAAGAAACAAAAAAATGACGACATTACTTTTTAGTATGATGCTTGTGTTGTCTATGGCATTGACAACAGCAGGATGCGGAAGCAGTAACCAGGGAAAAGAGAATCAGGTGTCTACTGAAGTGCAGAACACGGAAGAACAGGGTGCAGCAGTTCAGAATACAGAGTCACAGGATGCAGAACAGACAACCATACTCGGAGAAGGAGCACAGCAGTTTACATTTGCTGTTGTAGACAAAGATGGTAACGAAGCAAACTTTGAAATTCATACCGATAAGGAGACTGTTGGTGCAGCATTATTAGATTTAGGTTTGATTGCCGGTGATGAAGGCGATTATGGCCTTTATGTAAAGACTGTAAACGGAATTACTGCGGATTATGATGTTGATCAGACATACTGGGCTTTCTACGTTAATGGTGAATATGCGATGACAGGTGTAGATGCAACAGCAGTAGAGGCTGGTGCAACCTATTCTTTTAAAGTGGAAAAATAATGAAACTGACAGTAAGAGAAACAGCCATATTTGGTATGCTGGGAGCGTTGATGTACGCTTCTAAGGTTATTATGGAAATAGCTCCCAATGTGCATCTGCTTGGCGTATTTACGATAGCATTTACTGTGGTTTATCGGAAAAAAGCATTGTATCCGATTTATACTTATGTACTATTAAACGGTATATTTACCGGATTTGCGACATGGTGGATTCCGTATTTGTATTTGTGGACCATTTTATGGGCAGTCACAATGCTTCTTCCGAAAAAAATGCCTTCAAAGGTACAACCATTTGTGTACATGGCCGTGAATGCATGTCATGGATTTTTGTTTGGAACGATATATGCACCGGCACAGGCGATTTTGTTCGGGCTGAGTTTTGAAGGAATGGTTGCGTGGATTATCGCAGGACTGCCGTGGGATTTTGTCCACGGAGTAAGTAATTTCTTTTGTGGATTACTGATTGTTCCTATTATAAAGTTGTTGAAAAGGTTGGAACGTGGCGGAAAATAAGTTACTTTAACAAAACCTTAACATTTCCCCAACATTTATTTAAAATGCCTCCGTTATATTCATATCATCAACGGGACAAAGAAATGTGAGAAACAAAACGGAGGAATAAAACATGTCAGAAAATTATGAATATACTTACTCAGCACCACAGCAGAAGGAAATAGAAGCAATCAGAAAAAAATATCTTCCAAAAGAAGAAGATAAAATGGAAATCTTAAGAAGTTTGGACAGAAAAGCTGAAAAGCCGGGCTGTATTGCGTCTATCGTACTCGGAGTTGTAGGTTCTCTTGTACTTGGTGTTGGAATGTGCTGCTGTATGGTTTGGGGCGGAGTGCTTTTCATACCGGGTATTATTATAGGAATTCTTGGAATGGTGTTGATTGGTCTTGCCTATCCGGTATACAAAAAGATTACAGCTGAGAAACGTGCACAGTATGCGGAGCAGATTTTAGCGTTGACGAATGAATTGAGTGCGGCTGAATAGATATTGCATTAAAATAAATACTTGAAAGCTTATAAAAAAGTGCTAAGATACATATGTCGGAGGCACTTTTTTTATGTTAGAACAAAAGAAATCAAAAAGTTATACAATGAATCTGTGCGAAGGTTCGATTCTGAATAAGTTATTATTATTTTCTCTGCCATTGATTGCATCCAGTGTATTGCAGTTGTTTTTCAATGCGGCAGATGTCGTGGTGGTTGGTCGGTTTGCCGGAGATAATTCTCTTGCGGCAGTCGGTTCTAATGGTTCAATTATTAATCTGCTTACCAATGTATTTATGGGACTGTCAGTCGGTGCAAATGTACTGGTGGCACGTTATTTTGCGGCAAAGCGGGAAGAGGAACTGCGGAAAACAGTACATACAGCGATTACGATAAGTATTATATGTGGAATTGCACTGGCTATTATTGGGGCATGTGCGGCAAAACAGTTGTTAATCTGGATGCAGAGTCCAACAGAGGTTATCGACCTCGCAACTTTATATCTGCGTATCTATTTTCTGGGAATGCCGGCAACGATGGCATATAACTTTGGTGCGGCTATTTTAAGAGGGGTAGGAGATACAAAACGTCCGCTGTATTATTTATCTTTTGCCGGAATTGTAAATGTTGTTTTAAATTTGGTATTTGTGATTCAGTTTAAAATGGATGTGGCAGGTGTTGCACTGGCAACGATTATCTCGCAGTGTATTTCAGCGATATTGGTTTTGCGGTGTCTTTCTAAGGAGGAAAGTGGAATACGTCTGGAAAAGCAGTATTTGGGTGTGGACAAAGATATATTGCTGCGTATTTTACAGATTGGACTTCCGGCAGGTCTGCAGGGGTCGCTGTTTTCGCTTTCAAACGTAGTGATTCAGTCATCGGTGAATAGTTTTGGTGCGACTGTTGTGGCAGGTAATTCTGCGGCAAGTAATATAGAAGGATTTGTATACGTGGCGATGAATGCTTTTTCGCAGGCAATCGTGGCATTTGTCAGCCAGAATATCGGTGCAGGAAAGTATGAGAGAATCAATAAAATTGTTATCACAACACAGCTTTGTGTTTTGGCGGTGGGGCTGATATTTGGAAATGTCGTGTACCTGTTGGGCGAACCGCTGCTTGGTCTGTATTCGGACAGTGAGGCTGTAATCGCAGCGGGAATGAAGCGTTTAAGTATTATCTGTGTTACCTATGCATTATGTGGAATGATGGATAGTATGGTAGGTGCGCTTCGTGGACTTGGTTATTCGGTTATGCCGATGATTGTTTCACTGCTTGGTGCATGTGCGCTTCGTATGGCATGGATTTTTGTACTTTTCCAGATAGAGAAGTATCATACAATAGACACGGTGTATATCGCATATCCGGTTTCGTGGGCGGTTACATTAAGTGTGCATATTATATGTTTTTTGATTGTTAGAAATAAGATGAAACGAAAATGGGGTGTGTAACCCTGTCTCATTTAGTTAGTCAAATTTTGTTAAGTTAAGGGATTAAAAAAGAGTACTGCTCACTTTTTACAAAGAGAGCAGTACTCTTCATTTCCCGATTCACTGTTTTTAATGCGTTATTTTTCTTTTTCTATAGACTTTTCTATTTTTTTCAGCATCCACTTTTGATAAGATTTGACATCTTTTTCCACCCAAATACGGTATTTTTTACTGTACTTTCCCAACAATAATGGGATTACACCAACAAACACAAGAATTAAAGAAATCACAGCCCAAATACTGAAAAATAGAGAAACATTGTATTTTTCATAGTCTTGAGGCATAAAACTTACAAAGCCTAATAATAGAAACGAAAATATGCCCAAAAAGATAAATATACATCCTATCTGATTATAAACTCTAACTCCTTCATTTATTTCTGAAGAAATATTTTTATTTTTCACTAATTTGTTGCTCATATGGTTTTTCTTATCCTTTACAAAGTCTTGCGTATATCTGATAGCATTTCAAATTGAAATTTATCTAACAAAATTATTCTAGCATAAGTATTCCTTTTTTGAAATATACAGACTTCAAAAATACATTTTCAAAACATTTGCTTAGTTTAATTTCATTTTCACTTGTGCAATCTGCTAAAGTGGGGGACACAAAATGCTAAAAATTTTTTACTGCATTTCTCGTATCTCGTCTGCATCTTTCATGCGAAAGAACTGACGACATAGATATATAGTCATTTAACAAAATTTAAACATTTCCCCAACATTTATTTAAAACCAGCGGTATATATTCATATCATCAACAGGAAATAATAAAAATAGAAAAACAGAAAACGGGAGGAAAAGAGATATGTTACATTTATTACACTGTATAGCAATGGGATTGGAAATTATAATTGAAGTTGTGGCAGCAAATGGTTTATGGATTTTATTTTAATTAAGATGATGTAAAACAATTTAAAGGAAATAACATAAGAAAGAGAAAAAGGAGAAAAAATCATGGCAGAAAAATTTGCAGACAAAGTAGAAAAAATGAGTAAAGAGGTTGTAGAAGGTTATCAAAAGATTGAAGACGGTGTTGTTGGTGGTTACAAGAAAATTGAGAATGGTGCTGTGGAGGGTTTCCAGAAAGTATCCGATAAGTTTATCGACAAGTTCTTTACAAAAGAAGGAGAAACAGTTGAAGAAGCTAAGGCACGCATGACAAAAGAGCAGGAAAAGTTACAGGAAGATGCAAAGAAACGTTCCGGCTTAGAATAAGCATTTAGGAAATACAAAACTGAAATAAAAAGAGAAGCAAAGAAAACGGGCAGATGCAGAACATCATAAATTATGAAATGTCATGCAACTGCCCGTCCGATTTTTAGTTTAAAGCATTTTTCTTTATAGCAGCGAGTGCCTTAGTAACAGCCGGAACGGAAATAATAATAAGTGTTACGACTGCTTCCGGTACGATATAAGTAGCATTGTATCCTAATGAATATACAATAGCAGGAGTACCTTCTGGTGCATATGCGCCGAAAAATACAACACCGGAAATAACGGTAAAAATATATCGTCCGATGACAGCAGAGATGTAGCCGAGCTGCAATCCGTGTTTTCTGCCGGAGAAAAAGCCTGACAGACCAAGTGCGCCGAAAGCAAGAAGGTAGTCAAGGAACATTTGTGGTATCGTGTAGAAAACCGGTTCGATGATGAATTGAAGCAGACCATAAGCAAAAGCGGAGGTAAGTCCAACATAAGGACCGAACCAATAACCGATTAAGGTGACAAAAAGCATACTGCAAAGGGTGCATGAACCGCCCATTGGCAGATTGGCAAATTTAATCATAGAGCAGACTACAGCAAGTGCCAGAGCAACTGCGGAGTAGGTAAGTTGTTTTGTAGAAAATTTGATATTTTTATCCATAAAAAAATCCTCCTTGAGAATATGTATGCCAAGGGGGATTACCTTTATTAGTAAACAGCTTCCTTACGCCGGTATTATCCGGTTCAAGTAATAAGGGTCGATGAAAATCATCTCTCAGCGCATAGCACCCCTAGCATTCGTATTCAGTTAATTGTAAATTTGTTTGTTCGAATCGATTCTGTTAACAAAATTAATATAGCAGTGCAGCATGTATTTGTCAAGAATAACTACAATTGAAGAGTGATAATTGGGTGGTATTTTGTTGTTTTATTGTTTATCACCCAAATTTTTGAAAAAATTGGGCAGTAAAATATCATTTTTTCGTCTACCACCCAATTTTGCTAAAAAAACGGTGTTTGTTTTGCAAATTCAGTTATTTTCAATGGAAAATACGTAGAATTTTGGGTGATAAATATCATTTTCGTACATTTATCACCCAATGATTTTAGATAGGAATCGGTATTTTGGAATGTTTATTTGGATGTGGTATAAAATAGCATTTCGTGCAGGGCTGAATAGTTACGAGTAAAACAACGAGCAACGATTATTGCAGAACAAATAAAAATTTGTTACAATAAATAACGCGTGTGAATAATAACAACGCAGGATTGTATTGACAGTCCGGCTGCAAAGGAGGATTTATATGGCAAGAGGAATAGCAGGGAAGAATAACTGGGCATTATTTTTATTGATATTATCAGGTATTGTATTAGGCGGATTTATAGGAAGTCTTACAGCAGGGGTATCAGGACTCAGCTGGCTGAATTATGGTCAGACGTTTGGTCTGACAAGTCCGGTTATTTTTGATATAGGTATCATGGTGGTAACATTTGGTTTGTCTATTAGAATCAGCATAGCGAGTATTATCGGTGTACTGTTGGCAATTTTGATTTACAGACTGATTTAAGCGGAATGGTTCTGCCTGATGGGTGTAATTGATATAGGACAATGTTCGGTCAGTCTTATTACACAGAATGATTATATTAGGTTATGGAAACAATAAAATGTTGGTATGACAGTTTTTGAAAAAACGGTTGTACCATCATTTTTTTTATACTAAAATAAAGTTGTTTATCATAGACAATTTTAATTGGTAAAGGAGACAGTGGATATGGGATACGTAGATGAAGTACTTGTAAAGATAAAAGAGAAAAATGCATCTGAACCGGAATTTATTCAGGCAGCAGAGGAAGTATTGGAGTCGTTAAGACCGGTAATTGATGCAAATGAAGAGGTATATAGAAGAGAAGCACTGTTGGAGAGACTGGTAGAGCCGGACAGACAGTTTAAATTCCGTGTGCCTTGGGTAGATGATAAAGGTCAGGTACAGGTAAATGTAGGATATCGTGTACAGTACAATAATGCGATTGGACCATATAAGGGAGGCATCCGCTTACATCCCTCTGTAAATATCGGTATTATCAAGTTTTTAGGATTTGAACAGATTTTTAAAAATTCTTTGACAGGTTTGCCGATTGGCGGCGGTAAAGGTGGTTCTGACTTTGACCCGAAGGGGAAATCGGACCGTGAAGTTATGGCATTCTGTCAGAGCTTTATTACAGAACTTTACAAATATATCGGTGCAGATGTGGATGTTCCGGCAGGTGATATCGGAACAGGTGCAAGAGAAATCGGTTATATGTATGGTCAGTATAAGAGAATCACCGGTCTTTATGAAGGTGTCCTGACAGGCAAAGGTTTGACATATGGAGGTTCTTTAGCCCGTAAAGAAGCTACAGGATATGGTCTGTTATATATTACGCAGGAGTTGATGAAAAAGCATGGAGAATCCATGAAAGATAAAGTCGTTGCAGTTTCCGGTGCAGGTAATGTTGCAATTTATGCGATTCAGAAGGCACAGCAGTTGGGAGCGAAGGTGGTAACCTGTTCCGATTCTACGGGATGGATTTATGATCCGGAAGGTATTGATGTGGCATTGCTTCAGGAAGTAAAAGAAGTGAAGCGTGCGCGTCTGACAGAATATGCAGCAGCAAGACCGAGTGCACAGTATCATGAAGGAAAGGGCGTATGGACAGTAAAATGTGACATTGCATTACCATGTGCGACTCAGAATGAATTACTCCTTGATGATGCGAAGGCATTGGTGGCAAATGGCGTGAAAGCTGTCTGCGAAGGCGCAAATATGCCGACTACTATTGATGCAACGAAGTATTTACAGGAAAGCGGTGTATGGTTCATCGGCGGTAAGGCTGCCAATGCAGGCGGGGTAGCGACATCTGCACTTGAGATGACACAGAACAGTGAGCGTTTAAGCTGGACATTTGAAGAAGTAGATGCAAAATTACAACAGATTATGGTGAATATTTTCCATAATATTGATGATGCAGCAAAGCGTTACGGCATGGAGGGCAATTATGTTGCAGGGGCAAATATTGCCGGATTTGAGAAAGTTGCTACGGCTATGCTGGCGCAGGGTGTTTGCTAATTAACAATGATTCAAAAATAGATAAACCTACACATTCGTGGGAAATGTGTAGGTTTTTTTTATTTAAAAGATTGCCAAACGATCGTGCAGAGGATAAAATATTTACGTATGAAAAAGAAGAGGAAAGGTGCATAAA
>CAYMTX010000109.1:0-8038 GCA_964393475.1 uncultured Roseburia sp.
GATTAAAGGGATGTAGACCAGTTAGAAAGGTTCTAAAGAGATGAGATGTTATAATTGTGGTACACAGTTGGATCAGTCTGCGAATTGTCCGGGCTGTGGCTTGAATGTAAAAATATATAAAAAAATAGTAATGGCATCCAATGCATACTATAATGTGGGGTTGGAGAAGGCCAATGTGCGAGACTTATCAGGTGCGATTGACAGTCTTAAGATGAGTTTACGCTTTAATAAAAGGAATACAGATGCGAGAAATTTGCTGGGGCTTATATACTGTGAGATGGGTGAAGTTGTTGCAGCATTGACGGAATGGGTAATCAGTAAGAATTATCAGCCGGAGGATAACAGAGCAAGCTTTTATCTTGATTCCATCCAGCAGAATAAAGGAAAATTAGAGTCTGTTAACCAGACCATTAAAAAGTATAATCAGGCATTGCTTTATTGCAGACAGAATAGCAGAGATTTGGCAATTATTCAGTTAAAGAAAGTATTGTCTTTGAATCCAAAACTTGTAGCAGGACATCAGTTATTGGCATTGTTATACATACAGGAGCGGAAATTCGAATTGGCGAAGAAATCACTCCGTAATGCCGGTAAGATAGATGTGAATAATAAAGTGACACTTCGCTATTTAAAAGAAGCAAATAATGGTTTGCGTGAGCAGAACAGTAATAAAAAGCAGAAGAACGATGAGTTAGTATCCTACCAAAGTGGTAATGAGACTATTATTCAGCCAAGATATTTAAAGGATTCCTCTGCATTTGGTACGATTGTCAATATGGTAATCGGCATAGCAATTGGTGTGGCAATTACAGCCTTTTTGATTGTTCCCGGTGTGAAAAGTACAGCACAACAGGCGGCAAAGCAGGAAGTTATAGAGGCGAATAATACGATTTCTTCCAGAAATCAGACAATTGCCACGTTGGAGAAGCAGATTGAAGATTTGTCAAACCAGATTACCAATATGCAAATTGCGGGCGATGATGTAACTACACAGGTGAATAGTTATGATCAGCTTTTGCAGGCATATCTGCATTATGAGAATAAGGAGATGGATTCAGCCGGTGTTGCACTTGGTATGGTATACAAAGAACACTTGAGTGAATCTGCATTACAGCTTTACAATACGATTAACGGTAAAGTGAATGAGCAGTATTTGAAGATTCTTTATAATGATGGCTATAATGCATATAGTAATCAGAATTATACCACTGCGATTGAGAATCTGAAAAAAGCAGTGGAATTGGATATTACTTATCAAAATGGTAACGCACTGTATTATTTAGCACAGGCGTATCGGAAGAATAACGATTTGGAAAGTGCAAAACCATATTATAAGCAGTTTGTGGAATTGTATCCGAATACAGAGCGTGCAACGACTGCAGCAAGATACGCAGAATAGAATATTGTAATTACAAAAGACGTCAGGGTAAAAGCCTCGGCGTCTTTTTTGTTCGATAAGAAATTAAACGTAGAGCGGATTCTTTATTCTATCATCTGATTCGTTATTTTAAGGAGGAGAAAAAATGCAGACAAAATATGAGATAGAAGAGTTGGGACTGGCCGTCTGGGTGCCGAAGGAGTTAGACCATCATCATGCGGATGTGCTTCGGGCAGAAGTAGAGCTGTTGATTCAGATTTACCATGTACGGAATTTGGTGTTTGACTTTGAACAAACGGAATTTATGGATAGTTCGGGAATTGGAGTTTTGATTGGACGTTGCCGTAATCTGGGCTATTGCAATGGTGTGGTATATGCCAGAAATCTAAATGGACGGGTTGAGAAAATTTTTAATGCCGGTGGACTTGGCAAAATAATCTATGTGCTTTCGGAGGATGAGAGAAAATGAAAACAAATCATATGCAAGTACAATTTGATGCAAAATCTGTGAACGAAGGATTTGCCCGTGTTGCGGTAGCAGCTTTTCTGACAGACTTAAATCCTACATTAGATGAAATTGCGGATGTTAAAACGGCGGTATCGGAAGCGGTTACGAATGCAATTATTCATGGGTACCCGGATGGAGAAGGGGAAGTGAGCGTGCGCTGTAAAGTAGACGGAAGGCAGGTACACATTATGGTAGAGGATGAAGGTGTGGGTATCGAAGATATCGTGAAGGCAAGAGAACCGCTTTATACGACAAAACCGGAGTTAGAACGTTCGGGCATGGGGTTTGCATTTATGGAAGCATTTATGGATGAGGTACAAGTGACATCGAAACCGGGGCATGGGACTTGTGTGATTATGAAAAAAGAGATTGGCAAACAGGACGTATAATTTCATGAGAGATATGACGGAGCTTATCAGACGGGCACAGGAAGGAGATAAAGGAGCCAGAGACCGGATGATTTCGGAAAATCTGGGGTTGGTACATAGCATAGTAAAGCGATTTGAGAATCGTGGGTGTGATAGAGAAGAACTATTCCAGACTGGTTGTATTGGATTGATAAAAGCAATCGAAAAATTCGATTTGTCCATGCAATTGGCATTTTCAACTTATGCGGTTCCTATGATTATGGGAGAAATCAGACGTTTTTTGAGGGATGACGGAATGGTGAAGGTCAGCCGTACATTAAAAGAGAACGGGTATAAAATCAGTAAGGCACGGGAATTGCTTACAAATGAGCTGGGCAGGGAACCGAGCATTTTGGAAATTGAGGCATTGACGGAATTAAGCCGGGAGGAAATTGTTCTGGCGATGGAGGCGAACCGGGATGTGGAGTCCATTTATCAGCCGGTCGCCGGAACGGATGGCGATGAATTGCTTCTGGTAGACCAATTGGGCAATACAAATAATATTTATGAGGAACCCGAAAAAGAAGCAATATTAAACGAAGTGGTGGTAGCACAGTTACTTGCAACGTTAGAAGAGAAGGAACGACGTGTAATACAATTACGTTATTTTGAAAATAAAACGCAGTGTGAAGTGGCAAAGGAATTGGAAATGTCGCAAGTACAAATAAGCCGGTTGGAACGAAAAATATTGCTTCGATTACGCGAACAGTTTATCTGATTATCAGCCGATAGCAATTTTAAAGCAAATTGGTAAGTCGTTTTGCAAATCACCGTTAAGTCGGATTTCTAAGGCATCTGTTGTTCGGTTAACATCGAGTTTTTCATTGCTTCCTAAAAGTTCAACGCTTTCAATTAAGAAGTCGTGGGAACTGTGTTTTTTGAGTGTTTTAATAGTTACTATTTTGGATGGCCGCATCTGGAAAGCGTAAAGGTATCCGTTTTTGTATGTGAAACGGAAGTCTTCGTGAGTGTACTGTTTTTCGTCTCCATCTTTGAAGAAGCCTTCCTGAACATTTACACTACCTTCACCGAAGGTTTTATAGAATGTTGTACCGTAAATTCCTTCACCATTGATTTTTAACCACGCACCCATGTCGAGGAGAACTTGCGTTTCTTCAGCGGTAAAAGTGCCATCTGCTTTTGGACCTACATTTATGAGCAGATTGCCATTTTTAGAAACAATATCAATCAGGTCGCAGATGACTTGTCGGGAAGTTTTATATTCATTGTCAGCTCTGTAGCCCCAGGAGTGTTTGCCGATGGCAGTATCTGTCTGCCAGTAAATAGGTGATATTCCTGTTAATGCGCCACGTTCAACGTCGAAAGTTGCAACCGTTGGAGGAAATGCCTCGTGTTTATAGTTAATTGTAACTTCTTTGCCCCATTCTTCTGCACGGTTGTAGTAGTATGCTGCAAGTTTTTTGAGATAAGGTTTAAAGGACTGATTGTGAATCCACCAGTCAAAATACAGAACCGCCGGCTGATATTTGTCAATCAGTTCGCAAGTGCGGACAAGCCAGTCTGTCAGCCACTCTTCGGTCGCTCCTTTTGCATATGTATCAGCAGTGTATGCATTCATATTATCGGAATGGAGTTCTTCACAGTAAACGGCAGGACCATAGAAGTCACTGTAAGCTTCGTCGTTTACGTCACTGTCAATTGGCCGTCCCGTATTCATAAAGAAATAATGTTCGGCACGGTGGGAGGAGGCGCAGAAAGTAAGTCCCTGCTTTTCACATTCTGCTTTTAATTCGCCTGCGACATCGCGGCAAGGTCCCATTTTTGCTGCATTCCAACGGTTGAATTCGGTATCATACATGGCAAATCCATCGTGATGTTCGGCAACCGGCATAACATATTTAAATCCTGCCTTTTTAAAAAGGGAAATCCATTGGGCAGCATCAAAGTGCTCGCCTTTAAACATTGGAATAAAGTCTTTGTAACCAAAATCTTTTTGATTGCCATAGGTTTTTTTGTGATATTCAAATTCTCTGTGATTCGGGTCATACATAGCCCTTGAATACCATTCATTGCCATAAGCCGGTACACTGTAAATACCCCAATGAATGAATACTCCCAATTTGTCCTGCATGTACCATTCCGGCACTTTATGGTGTGAAAGTGAAGCCCAGTCGGCATGGTATGTTCCATGTTCGTTTATTTCATCGATTTGTTTTAAATATTCCTGAATTGTCATTTTGTTAATTCCCCCAATACGTATATTTTTATAATAGCACAGTAAGGAATCAATTCACAGTAAAAAAGTCTTAATTTCCAAGATAAATCCTATCCTATTTTTAACAAAACATTAACATTTATATGCTATAATATCACCAAATATTATATGCGCCGAAGTGCGAAGCGTGCACATAAGGAGGAAATCAAAATGTTTAAAATATTAGTAGTAGAAGATGATAAGGACTTAAATCAGACTGTGTGTGCATATCTGAATAAAAATGGTTATGAAGCAACAGGGTGTCTGGATGCAAACGATGCATATAATGAAATGTATGGAAATATGTTTGATATGATTATCAGTGACATTATGATGCCAAAGATTGATGGGTATGAATTTGCAATGACGATTCGCGAAATGAATGAAGATATTCCGATATTGTTTATGACAGCAAGAGATGATTTCGAGTCGAAGCGCAAAGGATTTAAGGTGGGAATTGATGATTATATGGTAAAGCCAATTGATTTGGATGAACTTCTGCTTCGCATAGAAGCGTTGTTACGTCGTGCAAAAATTGCCACGAGCCATAAACTGACGATTGGAAAAACGGTGCTTGATGCAGAGGAACATTCTGCGTATGTAGATGATGAGGAGATTAATCTGACGGTAAGAGAATTTAATATTTTATATAAGCTCTTATCTTATCCAAAGAAAACATTTACACGTTCCCAGCTTATGGATGAATTTTGGGATGTGGAGTCTGCATCCGGGCCGCGTGTAGTGGATGTATATATGACAAAACTGCGTGATAAGTTCAAGGAATGTGAGGATTTTGAAATAATGACGGTACACGGATTAGGATACAAGGCAATATTAAAAGCCTAGTGCAATGTTGTACCGGTTGTAAAGCAGCGGGATGAGAGGAAACATGAAGAAGAAAAGAAATTATAGTATCAGCAATTTTTTAATATTTTTTGGTTTGGTATCATTTGTAGTCACCTGTAATTTTTCTTTGTTTTTGCAAATCGTGGATTTCGAGCACGAGCGTTTGATGCGTGCGGCGATTGCTACGGCTATTAATGTAGTATGGATTTCGGTATTGTTTACTGCGCTAGATGCATTTCGCAGGAAAGAGACGGTGACAAAGCCGGTCCGCATGATTCAGGAAGGGTTACAGAAGGTTATTAAAGGTGATTTTTCGGTACGGATTCCATATGTAAAAGGCGAAGGAAGCAGGAATGAATTTGACCAGATTATCACAGATTTGAATAAGATGATTGAGGAACTTTCCGGAGTTGAGACGTTAAGGACAGATTTTATTGCAAATGTATCGCATGAGTTGAAAACCCCGCTTGCAGTGATGCAGAATTATGGAACATTATTGCAGAGTGAGGAGTTAAGTGAGGAACAGCGCATTGAGTATGGGAAGGCAATCACAGAGCAGACGCGAAGACTTTCCAATCTTGTAATGAATATTCTGAAACTGAATAAATTGGAGAATCAGCAGATTTACCCGAATTATGAGAAGTATGATTTGAGCGAGCAGATTTGTGAATGCATGCTGGAATTTGAGAGCGTCTGGGAAGAAAAAGAGATAGAACTGGATGTTGATTTAGAAGAGGAAGTGTATGTTAAAGCGGACAAGGAACTGCTGAGTCTGGTCTTTAATAATCTGCTTTCGAATGCATTGAAGTTTACACCTGAAAAGGGAACGGTCGGGCTGAAACTATATAAAGAAGGTGAAAATGTCTGTGTGCAGGTGTCTGACACCGGATGTGGTATGAGTTCCGAAACAGGGAAAAATATTTTTAAAAAATTTTATCAGGGAGATACTTCCCATGCCACAAAGGGAAATGGACTGGGACTTGCTCTTGTTAAGCGAGTGATTGACATTTGTGGTGCGGAAATCTCTGTTAGCAGCCAACTTGGTGTGGGTAGCACATTTACGGTGAAGTTGAGGAGTTATGAGAATGAATAAATGGAAGGAAATACTTTGGAAGATACTATTTCCGAATCCTTTTGTTGTGTTTTTACTGGTGAATGCATCTGCAGGATTATTAATATATGTGTTTATGGGGCGGCGGAACACAGAACCGATAGCATATGTTTCTTATGTATTGGCATTTTATGCATTGGTTTTGTTTTGTGCAAGAATTCCTGCAACAGTACAAAAGGTAAAAAAAGGTTTACATAAAAATAAATATACACATAGGTTTCTGACAGATAAGGAACTGCGTGTGTGGGTTTCTGCATATATGGGGCTTGTCGTAAATGTGGGATTTGCTATTTTTAAAGCTTTGACCGGATATCTGTATGAGTCCGGCTGGCTTTATGCAATGGCAGGGTATCATGCCTTATCCGGTGTGATGATGTTCGTGCTGGTTTATCGTGATAAAACGGGTGCGAAGATGTCTGAGGAAGTCCGTCTGATACGCGGTCTTCACAGTTATGAATTATGTGGCTGGCTGATGATTGTTATGAATACAGCGATTTCTGTCATTGTATTTATGGTAGTATTTATGGAACAGACGATTTCTTATCCGGGGGTACTGATTTATGCGATTGCAGCATACACCTTTTACTGCATGACAATGGCAGTGATTAATCTGGTGAAATATAGGCGCAGGCATAACCCGGTTTTTTCCGCAATTAAGCGGATTGGTTTGGCAAAGGCGTTGGTATCAATTTTTACATTGCAGGTGGCGATGCTGACACAATTTACTACAGATAGTGAGGCCCCGGTGCGTTTGATGAATTTGGGAACAGGAGCAGCCGTATGTGCATCTATAATGGCATTAGCAGTGTATATGCTTTTGGGGGTAAGAAGGGATTATAAGGAAGTAGAGATTTATGGAGCAAGATAATAAACGTTTTGAGTATACATATTCTGCGAAACAGCAGGAGGAAATAGAAAAAATCCGAAAAAAATACATGCCAAAAGAGCAGGATAAACTGGAAGAGTTAAAAAGACTGGACCAGGAAGTAACAAGACCGGGTACGGCTGCAGGGATTACATTGGGAGTTATAGGACTGCTGATTTTTGGGGCAGGTATGTCGATGACTCTGGCAGGAACAAGTCTTATGTTTGTGCCGGGAATTTTGACGGGAATTGCAGGTTTTGCAGTTATGGCAGTGGCATATCCGGTGTATGTAAAAGTGACGGAAAGGCAGCGGAAGAAGATAGCACCGCAGATATTGGAGCTGACAGAGCGGTTAATGAAGAAATGATGTTATACTCTACCGCATACAATCAGCCGGTCGGAACCCAAAGGAAACATTAAAAACAGTTGATTTACCGAAACAATATATCAGCAATTATATCTTTAGGCGGTTTCTTGCGGCAGATATTATGTTATGGTCTCAAAAAGCTTGAAATACTACTTTATCATCTGACGGAAATGTGATTTTTTATGTTCGCTAAAGGTTGGACAAATTTTGTTTCCTGTCTGTATATCATGAACTGCCTTTAGTGGCTTGTATAGTGTTTCTTCAGACAAGCGCTGGCAAAACATAATCTGCAGCGGAAATCTGTCTGAAAAAAGACCGGATAAAAGTTATTGATATAAAAT
>CAYMTX010000110.1:0-8012 GCA_964393475.1 uncultured Roseburia sp.
GTATGTTTTTTGTTATACTATAGCGTGAGAAAGAAGAGGAAATAGTGTGACGTCTGCGGAATGGAGATTGGTATGAAGAATAGATTTTTTTATAGTATGATAACGGTTATGCTTCTGGGAACAGGTATAGTGACGGGTTGTGGAAGCAGTAAAGCAGAGACAAAAGCGACTTATCGCCAGATGGGAATCGAATATATGGAGCAGGGGAATTATACCGGGGCGATAGAGGCATTTGATATGGCGTTAAGTCAGGGGGTAGGCACGGTAGGTGCGGATGAACTGGATATTACATATTACAAAGCAACAGCACAGTACGCCAGTGGTGATACAGAGGCTGCTATGGCAACTTATAATGCAATCATAGATTTTGATAAGGAAGCGGATGAAGCATATTATCTGCGAGGCTGCCTATACTGTAAACAAGGCAATACAGAGGCGGCTAAGTCAGATTTTGCAAATGCAGTAAGATACAATGGAAATGAGTATGCGCTTTATATTAATATTTATGAGAATATGCTTTCTTTAGGGGAAGAAGAGGAAGCAAAAGCGTATTTGAATAAGGCACTTACGATTAAAGGAAGTGAAGTGTCCAATTATGAATATCGTGGACAGATTTATTACCTGTTAGCTGAATACGATAGTGCAATTACAGAACTTAAGACGGCGTTAGATGCAGGCAGTACGTATGCAAATTTGTATTTGGCAAAGGCTTATGATGATATGGGGGAAGATGGAACTGCAGAAGAATATTTAAAGACTTATATTGCGTTGGCACCATCAGATGCGCTGGCATTGAATGAGCTCGGTGAACTTATGCTGGGAAAAGAGATGTACGCGGAAGCAGTTTTATATTTGGAACAGGGACTTGCTTGTGATGTAATTCCAAATCGTGGAGCATTAATGCATAATTTGATTGTGGCATATGAGTTTAACGGCAATTTTGATAAAGCATGGGAATTAGTACAGGATTATGTAATTTTATTTCCGGAAGAAGAGGAAGCACAAAGAGAGTATATATTCCTTAAAAATCGCCAAATGAAAGAAGAAAGTACACAGGATACAACTGAGAGCACAGAAGGCGAATCCTAGACGGGAATATAGGGAATATAGGGATTATAGACAGATTAAGAAATGTGAGGGAGTATGGCAGAATTATTTGACATAGAAGAAATCGAAGAGAAAGTTATTTTGGTAGGTGTAAGTGAGCAGGATGGCGATGATGCGGAAGATTCCGTGGCAGAACTGGCGGAGTTGGTTAAAACGGCCGGAGCGACAGTGGTCGGCACCTTGATTCAGAAACGCGAAATGCGTCACCCGGGTACGTATATTGGAACAGGAAAAGTAGAAGAATTAGCAGAATTAATACAGATGCTTGGGGCTACAGGTATCGTTTGTGACGATGAATTATCTCCTGCTCAATTGAAAAATCTGGAAGATTTGTTAGATACCAAGGTTATGGACAGAACATTGGTTATTCTGGATATTTTTGCGGCGAGAGCCAGCACCAGTGAAGGTAAAATTCAAGTAGAACTGGCGCAGCTTAAGTATCGTCTGGGACGATTGACAGGTCTGGGACGTTCCATGTCCCGTCTTGGCGGTGGTATCGGAACAAGAGGTCCCGGTGAAAAAAAATTGGAAATGGACCGTCGTTTAATCAAGGACCGTATTGCCCAGTTGAATCGTGAACTGAAAGAAGTCCGTATGCATCGTGATGTAACCAGAGCACAGCGAGAGAAGAATGCAAAGCCGATAGCGGCAATTGTAGGATATACCAATGCAGGGAAGTCTACATTGCTGAATACTTTAACGGATGCAGGTGTGCTGGAAGAAGATAAACTTTTTGCAACCTTAGATCCGACTACCCGTATTTTGGAATTGAAGGGGCATCAGGAGATTTTATTGACGGATACAGTAGGATTTATCCGTAAACTGCCGCATCACTTGATTGAGGCATTCAAGAGTACGTTAGAGGAAGCAAAATACGCTGATTATATTTTGCACGTAGTAGATGCGTCTAATCCGCAGATGGACAAGCAGATGTTGATTGTATATGAGACGTTGTACAATCTGGACGTGAAAAATAAAACGGTTATTACTTTGTTTAATAAGCAAGATGCCAGAATTGATAGTGAACCATTGCATGATTTTAAAGCAGACTATACACTTGGAATTTCTGCAAAAAATGGTATGGGTCTGGAAGAATTAAAAGATTTATTATGTGAGATTTTACGTGAGAATAAAGTGTTAGTGGAACGTGTGATACCATACGATAAGGCCGGTATTATTCAGCAGATTCGTAAAGCAGGAGAACTTCTTGAAGAAGAATATCAGGCAGACGGTATATACGTAAAAGCTTATGTGCCGATGGAAGTATACGGCAGATTGTAGGAATACAAAAGCAGGACGGGAGAAAATAGAATGCGCATACTGATTAAAAACGGACAAGTAACTAATCCGGCAACGGGTACCGATGCGGTTATGGATTTGTTGATTGAAGATAAGTTCGTAAGGAAAATGGAAGCTGGCATCAAAGAGGATGCAGAACGTGTAGTAGATGCAAGGGGCTGTTATGTAATGCCGGGTTTTATCGATTTACATGTACATTTCAGAGATCCGGGGCTAGAACACAAAGAAACGATTGAGACAGGCTCTATGGCGGCGGCAGCAGGTGGCTATACAACCGTATTTGCAATGCCGAATACCAGACCGGTCGCAGACAATGCAGATGTAGTGAACTACGTTCATAACAAGGCGAAAGCAGTTGGAATTACAAACGTATCACAGGTTGGTGCCATTACAAAAGGACAGTCCGGAACAGAGCTTGCCGACATTGAAGAAATGGCAAAAGCAGGAATTATTACTATCAGTGAAGATGGCAAGTCGGTTATGAATTCACAGTTGTACCGTGAAGCAATGGAAATCGCGGCGAGATTGGGACTTACTGTTTTAGCGCATTGTGAAGATATTAATTTGGTAAATGGCGGAGTAGTAAATGCAGATGCGCATTCTGCAGAACTTGGATTGGCTGGTATCACCAATTCGGTCGAGGATGTCATTGTGGCCAGAGATATCATGTTAAGCAGAGATACCGGTGCAAAATTACATTTGTGTCATTGCTCTACCAAAGATTCTGTAACCATGGTTAAAATGGCAAAAGAAGAGGGATTGCATGTTACCGCAGAGGTTTGCCCGCATCATTTTGTGCTGACATCGGAGGATATCAAGAATGCGGAAGATACGAATTATAAGATGAATCCACCACTTCGTACAAGAGAAGATGTCGAAGCGTTGAAAGCAGGTTTGCGAGATGGCATTATGGATGTCATTGCTACGGACCATGCCCCACATTCTTTTGATGAGAAGAATACTACAATGAAAGCAGCACCATTCGGTATTGTAGGCATTGAAACAGCAGCAGCACTGACTTATAGTGAGTTAGTTATGCCGGGACTTTTGACACCGATGCAGATGGCAGAAAAAATGAGCTACAATCCGGCGAAAGTAGTGGGTATTGACAAAGGTGATATTCAACCGGGAAAGGTAGCAGATGTGGTGATTTTTAATCCGAACGAGACATATAGAATTGATAAGAATGAATTTGCAAGCAAAGGTAAAAATACACCATTTCACGGAAGAGAAGTGAATGGACGTGTGTGTATGACCATTATGGACGGAAAAATCGTATATGAAAGGGACAAAAGAGATGCCGGAAAAGTTTGAAGAAGTTGTAAATATTATCAGCCAAAAGAAAATTGCAGAGGGAATCTATGATATGTGGCTTCACACGGAGGAGATTGCTGCACATGCAAAAGCGGGGCAGTTTGTATCGGTATACTGTAATGATGGAACGAAATTGCTTCCAAGACCGATCAGTATCTGTGAAATTAATAAAGCAGAAAAAGCTATCCGCTTAGTATATCGGGTAGCGGGAGGCGGAACAGCAGAGTTTAGCCGGATGAAAGAAGGAGAAACGCTCCGTATTTTAGGACCATTAGGAAATGGATTTCCGTTAGGTGAAAAATCGGCATTCTTAATAGGGGGCGGTATCGGAATACCTCCAATGCTGGAACTTGCGAAGGAATTACAATGTGAGAAGCAGATAGTAGTAGGTTATCGCAATGATGAGCTTTTTTTGGCAGATGAATTAAAAAACTACGGTGAGGTTACGGTAGCGACAGAAGACGGCAGTGTAGGTACTAAGGGGAATGTTTTAGATGCTATCCGTGCAAATGGTTTGAAAGCGGATGTTATTTATGCCTGCGGACCGACACCAATGTTGCGAGCATTAAAACAGTATGCAGCAGAGAATAACATCGAATGTTGGATATCTATGGAAGAACGTATGGCATGTGGTATCGGTGCATGTTTGGCATGTGTATGTAAGTCAAAAGAAAAAGACCACCATACAAATGTAAATAACAAGCGTATCTGTAAAGAGGGTCCTGTATTTAGAGCTGAGGAGGTAGAGTTATAATGAACATGAAAGTAGATTTATGTGGCGTAACTTTAAATAATCCGGTTATGACAGCTTCCGGAACTTTTGGCTCAGGTGCAGAATACTCTGAATTTGTAGATTTGAATAAATTGGGTGCAGTTGTGACCAAAGGAGTGGCAAATGTACCATGGCCGGGGAATCCGACTCCGCGAGTAGCAGAAGTATATGGCGGCATGCTTAATGCAGTAGGTTTGCAGAATCCGGGTATTGATGTTTTTTGCGAAAGAGATATTCCTTTTTTGAAAAAATATGATACGAAAATAGTGGTAAACGTATGTGGACACTCTACGGAAGAGTATATTGCAGTAGTGGAGCGGTTACGTGATGAGCCGGTTGATTTGCTGGAAATCAATATTTCATGTCCGAACGTGAAAGAAGGCGGTATTGCTTTTGGTCAGGATCCAAAAGCTGTGGAAGCAATTACAAAAGAGATGAAAAAACATGCAGCACAGCCGATTATCATGAAGCTTTCTCCAAATGTAACGGATATTACAGAAATGGCAAGAGCAGCAGAGGCAGGCGGTGCAGATGGGTTATCATTAATTAATACCATTACAGGCATGAAAATCGATATTCATCGTCGTAATTTTGTTTTGGCTAATCGTACAGGCGGTATGTCAGGACCGGCGATTCATCCGGTTGCAGTGCGCATGGTGTATCAGACTGCGCAGGCAGTTAAACTGCCGATTGTCGGTATGGGTGGGATTATGAACGCAGAGGACGCTATCGAAATGATTTTAGCAGGTGCGACAGCGGTATCGGTTGGAACGGCAAACTTTACCAATCCGAAGGTAACGGAACAGATTGTAGAAGGTATCAGAGACTACATGGAGATATATCATGTTGCTGATATCAAAGAATTGATTGGTGCGGTTCATGACAGATAGATGACAGCATCCGGAGAGGAGTTGTATGATGAAGAAAACTATTCCCGGAATTTATTTTGTGACTTTAACGGTATGTATACTATTAATGTTAGCAGGAGTGATTTGGGGGAATACGAATGTATTCAGTCGAGTGGAGTCATTCGAAGTAACCCAGATTTATCCGGTAAAAGAGAAGCAGATAAATGAAAATTTAAAGGAAGCTTATCTGGATATTGAAAGTCCGGATGGTATAAGTGTAACGTTAGAAGTCTATACCGGACATCAGGCGATTCGGGTTTTTGCAGACGGGAGTTTGATATATGCACTGGAGGCTGCGGAAAGCATCTGGGGGCATACTAGTGGGGCAAAATATAATTTTGTGGAAATTCCGGTTAATGCAGAAGAAATAAAAGTAGAAATAGAAGCGATTTATTCGGAGGACAGAAACCGCGAAGTAGAATATTTTGTAGGTGACGGTATTGCCATGATGCGCAGTTATATGCGAAGAGCAGTGCCAAATATGCTGTTAAGTGTTTTGAGTGTGGTTATGGGTGTTCTTTTGGTCCTCTATTGGTTCATTACGAAAAAGAAAATGTTTATTGAGTATAGTTCGCTTTATTTTGGCTTTTTTGCTACGATTCTTGGATTATGGACGCTGCATGAGACAGATTTTGCAACTGTCTTGGTGGCAAACAGAACGGCGGCATCTTATTGTGGTTACATGCTGTTAATGTTGATGATTGTCCCGTTTGTTTTGTTTATAAGGAATTTTATGGAAGTGAATGATAAGTACTTTGCAACTTTGATTTGCGGAGGTGCGGTTACGTTCCTTATTATCAATACGATTGGTCACATGTCAGGAGCGTGGTACTTTAAAAAGAGTGTTATAGGTATTCACTGTTTTATTGCTTTGGCTCTGGTATATATGCTGTATGCGGTTGTCTGGCGCTTACAAAAATATGGTCCGGATCAAAAGGTAAGGGCAAATATTTTAGGTGCAGTTGTGTTGATTGCAACAGTTATAATCGATATTACGGCATACTACATGAAATTAAAACAAACGGATTTGATTGGAAGAATAGGGCTTTTGTTCTATATTTTCCTTCTGGGTAAAGAAACTACAGTAGAGTTTTTTAAACAAGTAGATGAAGGTCGCAAAGCGGAAATCTATAAAGAACTGGCAGTAAAAGATGCAATGACAGGAATGTATAATCGAAATGCATTTGATGTGTGGGAATATGACTGCAAGAACTTTAAAGATGTTATGCTGGTGATGTTTGATTTAAATGACCTGAAAAAATGTAATGATACAATGGGACATGAGATTGGCGATAAGTATATTGCAGATGCAGCAGAATTATTGCGGCAGGTTTTCGGGAAAATCGCAAAGTGTTATCGGATTGGCGGAGATGAATTTTGTGCAGTAATCCGTGACGCAGGCAAAGTGAATATAGAAGAATATTTGCAAAATTTGAAAAAAATGCAGGCGCTTTATAATGAAAAGTCACAGGATGTCAGGATGCAGATTGCTTGTGGATATGCAACTTTCGATACGGCAGATTCAAACATTGAGAGTGTCAGAAATAGGGCAGATATTAGAATGTATGCAAATAAAAAAGAGATGAAGGGGCTGTAATTTTACAGAAAAACTGGTTGCATTAGTAAAAATGCAGCCAGTTTTTTTAGAATAGGTTAGGCAAATAAAGTAGGTGTTCTATTAAAAACCAAAATATAAAAATTCAGAAACACCATTTGGTGTCCTTCCAATCTTTTTTTAACATTTGCGTATTCTCCGTCTAAAAAAATACTAAAATCGCTAAACTAATTATCTGATGAATTGAGTTTACAATATGAAAAGTTATTTTACAAGTAGAATATGAGGATTTAACTTATCGACAATATTCAAATTTTTCTTGAATAAATAGACAAATGTAGATATTATCAGGTTAGAGAGCAACGCGATGGAGAAGCCACTAATAATTTATATGATTTGCGACCTTGGTTAAAAGAGATGTCTGGAAAAACTTTTGTAGAAAAGTGCAAAGAGGCAAACGGAATAAAAGGGAGATTGGAAGATGTGGTATGTATCGGCGGAACAGAAATATATGCGCTAAACTTTATGAGGTTGGATGAGGTTAGTAATTCATATAAAGTTAAGATAGCTTTTTGCTATGCATAGTTTTTTTGCAAATAACGAAATGGTGTAGAACCCATGCTCTTGCCGTGAGGTAAATGCATGGGTTTGCATTTCTACATTTTGCTATATGGCAGTTGAATTTTTATGATTATGATGTATAATAGAGCAAGAAAGTACGCAAGATAATACGCAAGATGTTGCGAGAAATTATTGAGGGGGATTAGTGTGAAAAATAAGCTCGATAGCTTATTTTTCGCACTGCTATTTGTGCCGCAGACGTCACAAAGTAGCATTATCGCAGAGCTGAATCGGAAATTCAACTCGCGATTACCTCCGACGCGAAGCGTCTGCGGAATGGAGATTTTTATGGGAGAATATAAACCGCCTTTTACAATTACAAATGAGATATTGGTGTATGTGTCATCCATTTCAGAGAAGGTTGGTCGTATTTCGGCTATTAGTAATTTGGAATCGAAACCGCATTTGAGAAGGAATAACAGAATTAAGTCAATTC
>CAYMTX010000111.1:0-7748 GCA_964393475.1 uncultured Roseburia sp.
TTTTCCCCATTATTTACGTTTGAAATATTTATCCTTAAATTTTTCTTAATTTTTTAATATTTAATTAGAGTTTCTATAAGAACCGGACTTATATATGCCTCTAAAAGACATCCAATTCCGATTAAAACAATAATTAGTATCGTTGCTGCAAAATCCACTTTTCTTTTTTCTATATTTACACATCCTATCGTTTCCCTTCCCCACAAAGCATAAGCCAGTACATAGCAAAACGAATGTGGAAATATCGCGCATAAGCAAAACAAAATTCCCCATAATCCATTTGCCAAAATTGCTATTGTTGTTATTCCACCCCAAAAAGCACACATTATGATAGCAAATCCAACCTTGACAATCCTTTTCGACACAAATTTTGAACATATCCATAAGCTCACAACTGTTTGAAATCGCAAAAATAGAACCTCATAAAAATATTCTTCATAATCGATTCCTTGAAAAGATAACGTTGCCAAACTATATCGATTTAATATACTATTATTCGTCCACGCCTCATTCCCCGGCAAATTTACAATTACAATTCCGCATAAAAATGCCAAGAGATAGATTCCATTCTTCCACTTCACCTTAATACCCTGTCAATTCCTTAACTATAGCGTTGGTGTCACAAACTACTACGTTTAAATGTATGCCTACACACAAAAAAAAGACCAGATATTTTTCATATCTGGTCTTGTGTAATTTACTTCGCTACATCCGGCAAATTTACAATTACAATTCCGCATAAAAATGCCAAGAGATAGATTCCATTCTTCCACTTCACCTTAATACCCTGTCAATTCCTTAACTATAGCGTTGGTGTCACAAACTACTACGTTTAAATGTATGCCTACACACAAAAAAAAGACCAGATATTTTTCATATCTGGTCTTGTGTAATTTACTTCGCTACATCCGTTACTCTGGATTCACGTATTACATTAACTTTGATCTGGCCCGGATATTCCATCTCAGCCTCAATCTTCTTTGCAACATCACGAGCTAAAATAATCATATCCGCATCGCTGATTTGCTCTGGAACTACCATAATTCGAATCTCTCTACCTGCCTGAATAGCAAAAGATTTTTCGACTCCCTTAAATCCGTTTGAAATGTCTTCTAACTGTTTTAATCTGTTTGTATAAGTATCAAGAGTTTCACGTCTTGCACCTGGTCTTGCAGCACTGATTGTATCAGCTGCCTGTACAATACAAGCAATTATTGATTCCGGCTCAACATCACCATGATGAGCTTCTACTGCATTGATAATAAGGGCTGACTCTTTATATTTTCTACATAAGTCAACACCAATCTGAATATGCGAACCTTCCATATCGTGATCAACTGATTTACCAATATCATGTAATAAACCGGCACGCTTTGCAGTTCTAACATCTACACCAATCTCAGCTGCCAACAACCCTGAAAGTTGTGCAACCTCAATAGAATGTTTCAATGCATTCTGTCCATAACTTGTACGGAACTTCATTCTACCAAGTAAACGTATAAGCTCTGGGTGAATTCCATGAACACCTACTTCTAAAGTAGCCGCTTCACCTTCTTCACGAATCATTGTCTCTACTTCTTTTTGTGCTTTTTCTACCATTTCTTCAATTCTAGCCGGATGAATACGTCCGTCTACAATCAATTTTTCTAAAGCGATACGTGCAACTTCTCTACGAATTGGATCAAAACCAGATAAAATAACAGCTTCCGGTGTATCATCAATAATTAAGTCTACACCTGTCATTGTCTCCAATGTACGAATGTTTCGACCTTCACGACCGATAATTCTACCTTTCATTTCATCATTTGGAAGCTGAACCACAGAGATTGTAGTCTCAGCAACGTGATCTGCAGCACATTTCTGAATTGCAGTCACCACGAAGTCTTTCGCTTTCTTATCAGCTTCTTCCTTCGCTCTGTTCTCCATTTCTTTGATTAACTTTGCAGTATCAAGTTTAACATCTTCTTCAACGGTTTTTAAGAGATACTCTTTTGCTTGTTCGGAGGTTAATCCAGAGATTCTTTCCAGTTCCTGTAAACGCTCTTCATTGAGCTTTGCAACCTGCGCTTTCTGTCTGTTGATTTCTTCTTCCTTCGCAGCAAATCCAGCTTCGCGCTTCTCAATGGCATCTAACTTCTTGTCCAAGTTTTCTTCCTTTTGCACGATTCTGCGTTCGCTACGCTGAAGTTCTGCTCTACGCTCTTTCACTTCCTTGTCAAGTTCATTCTTAACACGAATAGACTCTTCTTTTGCTTCAAGCATTGCTTCACGTTTCTTCGTCTCAGCAGTCTTCACAGCGTCATCAATAATTCCGCGAGCCTTCTCTTCTGCACTACCAATCTTAGCTGTCGCTACATTTTTATGATACATCGTAGTTACAACATAAGTAAGAAGAGCAGTCACAAGTACGGCTACAATTACAGCAATTATTATTTGCAGCATACAGGAGCACCTCCTTTTATGAAATTTTCATTGTACATATAACATATAATTAAGTAAATTGTCTGTCATACAATAACAACAGTTAAATTTTATTCTATTTTGAGTTGTGTGTCAAGTATATTACTATTCAAAATGCATAATATTGAACACAAATTGTAAAAAAATACAACATATTGTACCAAAATCTGTTTACTAAAATTCTTCTTCCATGCGCATAATACGGAAAATATCCCTGCTTTTAAAGCCCTTTCGCATTAGAAACTGTGCCATTTTCCTACGTGTCACTTCATCTGCATTATCGGGATTAAATTGACGCTTCCTCAGTAATTCCCTAATCTGTGCACACTCATCCGTCACAAATTCTTCTTCTAACGCTTGTTGTATGATATCCCGGCTGATTCCTCTCATCATCAACTTCTGCATTAATTTCTGACGACTTTCTTTCTCTTGATGATATCGGATATACACAGTAGCATATCGGTAATCATCTACATAATGATATGATTTAACATAATCCATTGCTTGCTCTATACATCGTTCCGGGTAGCCATTCTGCTTCAACTTATCTCTTAACTGCTTCTCTGTACGCTCCTGCTGTTCCAATAAATGCATAGCACGTTTTGTTGCTCTTTTTCCAAGGATATCTTTCATAATTTGCTGATACTTTACATCATCAACTATCTCTTTTTCAAAAAGGGAAAGCTTTGCAGCTTCCCCTTTATACAAGATAAATTCCTCTCCATTATCCAGACAAATCTTTAACTTCTTCTTATCCTGTGGAATAACTGATACCACTTGATAAATCATACGATTAATCCTCTAAGGTATCCGGCTGTACTTCTGTTTCAACCGCACCATCTAAACTATAAAAATCACGCACTTTTGCTTCTACTTCTTCTGCAATCATTGGATTCTCTTTCAGGTAATTCTTAGCATTCTCTCTACCCTGACCAATTTTCTCACCATTATATGCGTACCATGCACCGGATTTATTAATAACACCCGTATCCGCTGCCAAATCAAGAATATCTCCCTCTCGTGAAATTCCCTGACCAAACATAATATCAAATTCTGCTTCTCTGAATGGTGGCGCTACTTTATTCTTAACAATTTTAACTCTTGTACGGTTACCTATTACTTCGCCGCCTTGCTTCAATGATTCAATTCTTCTAACATCCATACGAACAGATGCGTAGAACTTCAATGCACGACCACCGGTAGTTGTCTCCGGATTACCAAACATAATACCTACTTTCTCACGCAACTGATTAATGAAAATTACAATACAGTTTGACTTACTGATAACCGCTGTCAATTTTCTAAGTGCCTGACTCATTAGACGTGCTTGTAATCCCACATGAGAATCACCCATGTCGCCATCTATTTCTGCCTTAGGAACTAATGCTGCAACAGAGTCAACGATTACAATATCTACTGCGCCCGAACGCACCATAGTCTCCGTAATCTCTAATGCCTGCTCACCACAATCCGGCTGTGAAATATATAAATTATCAATATCTACACCGATATTCTTAGCATATGCCGGATCTAATGCATGCTCTGCATCAATAAAACCTGCTATACCACCTCTTCGCTGCACTTCTGCCACTGCATGTAATGCTACCGTTGTCTTACCACTGGATTCCGGTCCGTAGATTTCGATAATACGGCCCTTTGGAAGCCCTCCTAATCCTAATGCAATATCCAAGCTTAAGGCTCCTGTAGGAATCGTCTCAACATTCATCTGAGCCGAGCTGTCCCCCAGCTTCATAATAGACCCTTTACCATACTGCTTCTCAATCTGTGAAATCGCTGCATCCAACGCTTTTAATTTATCTTCTCTTGCCATTTTTCTTCCTCCAATACGAAACTATGTTCGTGAACGTTTGTTCGTTTTCTTGTTCTAATAGTAATACACTTTTAACTACTTGTCAATCCTATTTTTTATAATTGGAAAAATTTCGAGTTACTACTGCTCCGCTTTGAGCAATAAGCCTGACTTGTTTAATACATGAAAAAAAGAATGTAGTATCACTATACCACATTCTTTTTCAGAAAACAAATACGATTTATAATAACTGGAACCGGTTTACCTCATCCTTTAAAGAATCCGCCTGAGAAGACAGCTCCCGGCTGGTAGCTGAAGTCTGTTCTGCTGCGGAAGAGTTACTCTGTACCGTAGTTGATATCTGCTCAATTCCCATCTGAATCTGATTCAGCATATCTGCCTGATTTCTTGATGTGCTGCTTGTATTTTTAGAAATCTGTTCGAAAAGTTTAATACTTTCCAGTACTGCCTTGATAGCCTCAACCGTTTTTTCTGTAATTTCACTACCACGACGAATTTCATTCATACTTTCTACGATGAGTTTCTTTGTATCAACTGCGGAATTTGCACTATCTACTGCTAATCTGCCAATTTGATCTGCAACGACCGCAAAGCCTCGTCCTGCCTCTCTGGCCCTTGCCGCTTCAATAGAGGCATTCAAAGAAAGTAAGTTTGTCTGGGATGCAATATCTTCAATTGTCGTAATAATATCCTGGATTTTTAAAGACATATCATTAATCGTCTGCATTGCTTCTGTCAGTTCCTGCAAACTCTTCTGACTTCCATCGGCCTCTTTTTCTGCTTCAGCCACTTTCTTATATGCCTCTTCTGCTTCTTCTGCGTTCTTTTCCGCCATATTGCTAACATCTTCTACTGTTGCTGTCAATTCCTCTACAGCTCCTGCCTGTTCCATAGAACCTTCTGCAAGTGCATGTGCTCCTTCTGCTAACTGTTCGGAACCTGCTGCAACCATCTCCGCAGATTCATTGATTTTAACCAATGTATCATTTAATCTGTTACGAACGGCAAACATAGCATTAAGAATCGGCTCGTAATCTCCAATATACTGACTTAAATCGTCCGATTTAACCCTAAAATTACCAACCGAAAGTTGCTCTTGAATTTTACTGATATCTGCAATAATCGTGCTGACATTGTTACACAATGCACGCATAGAATCTGCGAGACTTCCGAATTCATCCTCGCTCTCATAATCCAGCTTCACATGCAAACTGCCTGCCGCCATTTCTTTTGCTGCTCTTTCAACCTCTTCTATCGGCTGACGAAGCATTGCTATTAATCCCTTAGAAAGCGCAAGCGTACATACAAGCGAAAAAATACTTATCACAACTGCACCGATAATCGCAATCTTGTCAACGATATTCGACGTATTAAATGCATTAACTGCAAGTACACTTACCGTTTCATCCAACTCCTGCATGTTCTTCTGAACAATTGTCATGGTCGGACCATACTCATTCATATATATATTCAAGGCCTCATCGTACTTACCTGCAAGCACATAACTATTCAGCTTCTCACGGAACTCTTTTGCTGATTTCAAAGCCTCGATTGTCTCATTAATTGTTGTCTTATCCCCACGATACATCTCTGATAAAGTATTCAGATTATCCCCTAAACGCTCTATATAGGTAACCGCATCATTCTGAAAACGTTCAATGGATGCCACATCGTCTGTCAAAAGTGTAATGGCAACTGATTTTACTGCACCCTGTACAGACATGCGTGAATCCAACGTACTTGTCGTAATTGCATGATAATAATTGTAAAACTCACTAAAACTCATGCTTACATAAATAAGTCCTCCAATACATACCACAACTGAAATCAGCATCATAACAAGTGTTGTTCGAAAACTGACTGTCAGCTTTTTCTCAATTTTGTAGTCTTTCATACGATTCAAAACTTTCTTTAACCCCATAATCATTCTCCTTTGTAAAAATATTATCTACTCTGACTATACACGAACCCACTCCATAATTCAAGGTTCTATAGATAATTCATTGATTTTCTAAAATAAGCATATACGACCATAGCATTTTTTAAGTTAAACTTTTTCACATCAACGAATCAAAATCTTTCCTATCAAAGAACAAAAAATCAGCTTTGCGATTAATTTCTTCTCCGCGAGGTGCGCATCTTTGCGGAGCACTTTTGATTCATAGGAAAGTATACACTTTCATGCTTTAAACAAACAAGGGCTTTCCTATGAATTAAAAAAGTCCATGACACAAAACCACAGTGCCACGGACTTCTTTTCTTACATTAATTATGGATAAACTCTATTTTCCTTACATTCCGATCAATGCTAAAATTGCGTCTCTATCTTGTAATCCTACCGCCTTATTCTGAAATTCGCCCTTATTCATGACAACAAGCGTTGGAATACTCATAATCCCATATTTCAATGCCAAGGCAGACTCTGCATCCACATCAACTTTACCAAATTTCACTTTTCCCTCTAATTCTTCTGCCAAAGCATCAAAAATTGGAGCCTGCATTTTACAAGGTCCACACCATGTTGCCCAGAAGTCCATAATCACAGGTATATCACATGCTAATACTTCCTGCTCGAAATTGTCGTTTGTAATTGTTACTACTGCCATAATTTTCCCTCCTTTTTCTTCATATTCCGCATTTCATGCTTCTTACGAATGTCCTCACGTTCGTGCATTACTAGTCTCTTATTATATTTATTTGAGGACGAGGTTGTGAACGGCTTTGCCGCTCACACGTCCATTCGCATTCCGCATTTCATGCTCCATGCGAATGTCCTCGCGTTCGTCAAGAACAAAAAAACTTGTGCAAGCACGTTTTTTGTTCTTTCCTCACTTATCCTCGTCCAAATTCACTAAGTTTTAGGCCTTCATTTCGGTCGAGTACCATGCCGACACTCCATGAATTGATGAATAATAATAGTGGTCTTCCTTTCATATCCTGAATTTTCTTCATATCAGAAGTTCCTACCAGCTTATCCATGTTCACATCTTCATTATCAATCCAACGGATATGCTCATACGGAAGATTTTCCATACGGATTTCTACATTATACTCATTTTCGATACGGTACTTCAATACATCAAACTGCAACACACCTACTACACCAACAATAACCTCTTCCATACCCATATTGTATTCCTGGAAAATCTGAATGGCACCTTCCTGTGCAATCTGCTGCATACCTTTCATGAACTGTTTCCGCTTCATAGTATCTACTTGACGCACTCTTGCAAAATGTTCCGGTGCAAAAGTCGGAATACCTTCAAACTGAAATGGTTTTGCATTGGTAATCGTATCACCGATTGAGAAAATACCCGGATCAAATACACCGATAATATCTCCTGCATAAGCTTCTTCTACAATATGACGTTCCTGTGCCATCATCTGCTGCGGCTGGGATAATTTAATTTTCTTATTACCCCCCTGTACATGTGTAACTTCCATTCCCGCCTCAAAC
>CAYMTX010000112.1:0-7722 GCA_964393475.1 uncultured Roseburia sp.
TTTCTATATTGAATAATTTTTATATTGAATGATTTTATTGTGCCAGTTTTTTTGCCATACGATATACACGGCTCGCATTTTTCTCTAACTGTTTTCTGGAAAGTGTACCATCCTTTAAAGCCTCTGTCACTTCCCTGTAATTCTGACTACAGCCCGGCATAAATAAATCTCCACCCGCTGCTGCAACTTTTCCTGCATTCGGCTCCGGATATTTTGCACCTTTCGTCAACATACCTCCGCCGGTCACCCAGTCCGTCATTACGATACCTTCATAACCATACTCACTTCGTAAAATGTCCTCTGTCAGCCCACGATGCTCTGACGTATGTATTCCGTTCAGCAGGTTATAGGAAGTCATAAGTGCATGCGGTTGTGCTTCCTTCACGCAATATTCAAAACCTCTCAGATAGATTTCACGCATCGCACGTTCACTTACCAGACTATTATTCGCATAGCGATTTGTCTCCTGATTGTTGGCGGCATAATGCTTAATCGTCGTTCCGCATCCCGGATGTGTCTGAACCCCTTTTGTAATTGCCGCCGCAAACAGACCACTGACAAGCGGGTCTTCTGAATAATATTCAAAATTTCGACCACAGCGGATACTTCTATGAATGTTCAGTGCCGGAGCAAGCCATAAATGCACACCAAAACGCTCCATTTCTGTTCCTACGATATCACCGCATATCTGTGCAAATGCAAGATTAAAACTTTGTGCTATCGCTGTTCCGATAGGAAGCGCTGTTGTGTACTGATACTTCACCGCTGCATTCTTCGGCACTTTCGGCGGCCGGCTCATAAACCAAGCCACAGGCTTTGGCAGAAATTCTAAGAAACTTTCCGGCATCGGCGCGCCCAACGAATGTATCCCTTTTCTATCTTCATAGTATTTCTGCGCAAGACGCAGACCTGCCGGTCCATCTGCCATAACCAGAACCGGAAATCCCTGCTGCTTTAATTCATTCGTCGTTTCACCTGCGGCACCTGCCACTGATGTACTTGCATTTCCGATTACACTGAGTATACCGCCCTTTGGATTAAATGCACCTATATTCAGGTATGCAAGTTGCTCATCACTTAAAGATTTCACTGCAGGGTCTATTTCCTGCTCTGCATCATAAGTAACTGCATCCGTCTCAATCTCTGCTGCTTTTATTGAAAGTCTTACTGCCTCCCCGTACTTTTCTTCCCGTACTATGGTCTCCGGCTTCCAGTCTTCAAAGCCCGGATTACCACAGACATTTTTCACTTTGCGGACAAGTACTGTTTCGTCCAGACTCACAACTGCGCAGACTTTTGTATCTGTACTGCTGTTTCCGGCACGAATCACGTAATCGCCCTTCTCTAACAGATAAGATGCACTTTCCGTATCATAAGAAGCAAAATCTGACAGTTTAAAAATCACTTTAACCCGCTCCGGTTCTCCCGGTGCCAGTTCCTTTGTCTTCGCAAATCCGGTCAAAGTCTGATATGGTTTGTCTAACCTGCCATCCGGTGCAGATACATATACCTGTACGGTTTCTTTTCCTTTGCAGTCTCCGGTATTTGTAACAGTCACCGTCACAATCACCGTATCTTTGACACATTCTGCCGTCTCATCCGAAAATGTAAACGTTGTATATCCTAATCCGTAACCAAACGGGAACAACGCCCGCTTCCCTACTGTATCGAAATAACGGTAACCCACATAAATGCCTTCTGTATATCTTGTATCATCCTTTTCACCAAATTCACCGACTGCACAATCATCCTGCCATGCCGACCATGTTGTAGCCAGTTTTCCGGAAGGATATGCCTTTCCTAACAGAATGTCAGCAAGTGCCGCACCGGTTTCCACACCGAGTTGCGATAATACCAGAATGTTATCCACATCCTTCACCGGTGTCAAATCCACTACACCGCCTACGTTTAATACGAGCATGAATTTCGCATACTTCTGATTCAATGCCAAAATATCTCTTTTTTCTGTCTCACTTAAGAGAATATCGCCGCTTTCCGGTTTTCTATCGTTTCCTTCTCCTGAAATACGGGAAAGAACATAAATTGCTGTATCTCCCTCTCCATTCAAAGGCAACTGATATTCCGGCTCCGGCATAACCGCACCCATTCCTTCAATTACTGCCTGCGTATGGTTTGCTTTTGCCCGTGCCTTAATCACCTCATGGAACTTCTTCCGCGCTTCCACTCGCACTTGTTCATATGCATCCAGCCATGCTTTCGTAGAAACAGTAAAGCCTGCATCTTCCAGACCTTTTTCTATGTTTGTAAAAAAGCGTGAATTTACTTCTCCCGAACCCGTTCCGCCTTTGATCGTATTTCGCACACCGCTTCCATAGGCTGCGATTTTCCCGGCTTCCGCCAATGGAAAGTCACCATTTGATTTTAATAATACTGTACACTCTGCGAGATAACTGCGTAATCTCTTCAAGTGTTCTCTTTCATAATTCTGTAATTGCATAAAATCCCCCGTTCTATCTCCAATATTGCTTACTTCTGTCCGTAATAGGCATTTGCACCATGCTTACGGTAAAAATGTTTATTTTTGATACTCTCCGGAGCCGGCTTCACATGCGGATTCAGCATCTCCGTATAACGCGCCATTTTCGCAACTTCTTCCAAAACAACTGCATTATGTACTGCTTCTGCAGCATCCTTTCCCCATGTAAAAGGTCCGTGGTTTTTACACAGAACCGCCGGTGTATACATTGGATTCAATCCAAGTTCTTCAAATGTTTCCACGATTACCACACCGGTATTTTTCTCATACGCTTCTTCAATTTCTTCCGGTGTCAGATTTCTCGCACACGGAATCGCCCCCAGAAAATAATCTGCATGCGTTGTTCCATACAAAGGAATATCACGTCCTGCCTGTGCCCAGGCTACCGCTTCCGGTGAATGTGTATGCACAATTCCGCCAATTTCTTGATACTTTTTATAAAGCTCGATATGTGTAGCCGTATCCGAAGATGGTTTGTATTTTCCTTCTATTTTATGTCCCTCTAAATCCATTACTACCATATCATCCGGTGTAAGGGCATCGTAATCCACACCGCTTGGTTTGATTACAAAATACCCCGTTTCTCGGTCAATTCCGCTGACATTGCCCCATGTATAAGTAATCAGTCCTCTTCTAGGAAGCTCCATATTAGCTTCGTACACCTGTCTCTTTAATTCTTCCAGCATAACATCCTCTCCTTCGTTTTTGGATTATCTGTAAAAAATCTCTCCGAGCATTAAATCCCGCTTAAAGTTGCGGATTGTCGTATCCTTATCGATATAAACCGCTTCAATTCCCATAGCTGCCGCCCAGTCACCCATCTGCTCTGCCGTAAGGTCATAAGTAAATGCGGTATGATGTGCACCACCCGCCAGAATCCAAGCCTCTGCACCTGTATAAAGGTCTGGCTGCGGTGTCCAGAAGTTCGTTGCCACCGGAAGTTTTGGCATTGGTTTTTCACATTTTTTACAGTCTACATCATTAATGATAAGGCGGAATCTGTTCCCAAGGTCCACTAACGAAGCCGCAATTCCTTTTCCTTCCTTGGAAGTAAATACAAGCCTTGCCGGGTCTTCTCTTTCCCCCATAGATAACGGCTGACACTTGATGCTGATTGGACCATCTGCAATCGTCGGGCAAATTTCCAGCATATGCGCCTGTAAAATACCCTCTTTGCCTTTTACAAGATTATAGGTATAGTCTTCTAACATAGAAGTTCCTTTTGCCTCTTTCATATCCTGCGTCATAAGCTTCATCAGGCGAACCATTGCAGCCACTTTCCAGTCACCTTCTGCTCCAAAACCATAGCCTTTTTCCATCAGTCTCTGGATTGCCAGTCCCGGAAGCTGCTCTAATGCACCCAAATCTCCAAAATGTGTTACGATTGCGTGATAATTCTTTTCTTCTAAGAAACGCTCAAATCCAAGTTCTATCTTCGCCTGCACAGCGACATGCTTTCTAAATTCTTCCGGGTCTCTGCCCTCTAATAAGATATCATACTTATTGTAATACTCTTCTACCAGCGTATTTACATCTGCTTCTGATACCGCTGCAACCGAATCTGCGATTTCATTGACCGGATAAGTATCGATTTCCCAGCCGAATTTTAACTGTGCTTCTACCTTGTCCCCTTCGGTAACCGCTACGTTTCGCATATTATCTGCCACACGCATCACACGTATATGGCTGCTTTCAATCACACCGACTGCGGTACGCATCCAGGATGCGATTCTGCCCTGTACCGTTGCATCGGACCAATGACCTACTACTACCTTCCGCTCGATTCCCATACGTGTTACCATATGGCCCCATTCTCTGTCACCATGAGCAGACTGATTTTCGTTCATGAAATCCATGTCGATTGTATCGTATGGAATTTCTTCATTAAACTGCGTATGCAGATGCATTAATGGTTTTCTTAACTCTTTTAACCCTAAAATCCATGATTTCGCAGGTGAAAACGTATGACACCATACAATAACACCGGCACATTCTTCATCCATATTTGCCTCATTAAATGTTTTGCGTATTAACTCATTTGTAATGAGTGTCGGTTTCCATACCACTTCATACGGCAGTACGCCGGACTCATTTAATTTTCCCACAATAATTTTTGAATGTTCTGCTACATGTGCCAGACATTCATCCCCGTACAAATCCTGTGAACCTGTGCAAAACCAAAATTTATAATTTTTTACTGCTAACATAATTTTCTCTTCTCCTTTTTCAGCATTATTTTCTCCTGATTGCTATCGCATTCCACCCACTAGGCAAGTCTTTCAAAATACTTCAACTGCTTTGGATTCTGCCGCAAGGCATGCTTTATAACGTTCGATATAAGCATCAAACCCTGCTACAGCTTCCGGCTCTGCCTGCATGATGACACCCTCTTCTCCTGCAAATACTTTTTCTGCTAAATAATGTTCCAGTGTCTCCTGTTCATCTCTATGTACCATATACGCCGCAAGCAATGCCATTCCCCAAGGACCGCCTTCTCCTGCTGTCTCCATCACTGCTACCGGTGCATTCATCGCTGCTGCTAAAATTCCCTGACCAACGCCTTTTGTCTTAAAAAGTCCGCCATGACCATATAATTTGTCTACTTTTACACGCTCTTCTTTCAAAAGAATATCACAGCCAATCTTCAAAGTAGAAAGCGAAGCATACAGATGTGTCCGCATAAAATTGGCAAGTGTAAACTGCGCATCCGGCTTGCGTACAAACAGTGGTCTTCCCTCGTTGAGTCCTACAACCGGCTCTCCTGAAAAATAGTTAAATGCCATTAAACCGCCGCCATCTGCCGCTCCTTCTAATGCTTTGTTATAAAGTGTTCCATATAATGTATCCGCATCTACAGATGTTCCAAATGCATTTAGTGTTTCTTTAAAAAGGTTCACCCATGCATTTAAATCCGATGTACAGTTATTACAATGAACCATTGCTACATTTTCACCGGAAGGTGTTGTAACGATATCGATTTCTTCATGTACAGCTTTCAAATCTTCTTCCATAACAACCATTGCAAATACAGATGTTCCGGCAGATACATTGCCTGTGCGGACCGCAACCGAATTCGTAGCCGCCATACCGGTTCCCGCATCCCCTTCCGGCGGTGCCATCGGTATACCTGCTTCCAGATTGCCGGTCACATCCAACAGACGTGCACCTTCTTCTGTAAGTGTTCCTGCATTCTCACCTGCCACCAAAACCCTCGGCAGAATTTCTTCTAGCTTCCAGTTGTATTTCTGCACTTTTTCTAAACTCTGAAACGTATCGAGCATACTGCGATTATAATTTTTTGTCTTTGCATCAATCGGAAACATACCGGATGCTTCTCCTACGCCCATCACTTTCTCTCCGGTCAGTTTCCAGTGAATATAACCTGCCAGTGTTGTCAGATAACGAATCTCCCTGACGTGTGCTTCCTCATTTAAAATTGCCTGATACAAATGTGCAATACTCCAACGCTGCGGAATATTAAAAGAAAAAGTCTCCGTCAATTCCTTTGCCGCTTCTTCTGTAATTGTATTTCTCCATGTACGGAATGGTACGAGCAATTCTTCTTTTTCATTAAATGCCATATACCCATGCATCATGCCGGAAAAGCCGATTGCAGATAATTTTCTGATAACAACTCCGTATTTCTCCCATACATCATCCGTCAGTTTCTTATAGCAGTCCTGCAGACCATTCCAAATCATATCCAGACTGTAGCTCCAGATTCTGCCGTCTAAAAGCTGATTCTCCCAATCATGTGCACCCGAAGCAATCGGCACATGCCTCTCATCGATTAATACTGCTTTGATTCTGGTAGAACCAAACTCAATCCCCAATACTGCCTTTCCGCTTTCTATTATCTTCTTTGCATTCTCCATGTCAGTTTCTCCTTTTCCCCCAGCCCTAATCTTAATCCCTTCTCCGTTGTTCCACTATCGGAATTTTTACTTTTTTACATTTTTTACATACACTTCTTAAGGAATGCCAACACCGCTTCCCGATACACGTCCGGTGCTGTCGCATAATTTAATGCATGCCCTGCGCCCTGAATCGTATGGAATGTAATCTTTTCCTGTGCCGCTGCATAAATTTTCTTACTCATTTCATATGGTACAAACCGGTCATCATCGCCATGAATCAGTAAAATCGGAACATTTGCACGCTTTACTGCTTCTATCGGAGAGGCTTGCTGCAAATCAAACTTTCCATAGATTCTTCCACCTGTACGAATCAGCGGATAAAACAGTCCAACCGGCATCCCCATGTCCTGCCCCAATACTTTCTTGATAATATTTTCCGGTGCGTCATACGGACAATCTGCAATCACACCTTTCACATTCTCCGGTAATTCCATACCCGATACCATCAGTACAGTAGCCGCGCCCATAGAAACACCACACAAAATGATTGGTACATTTCCAAACCGCTCATTTGCATAACGTATCCAGCCCAGTACATCCTGTCGCTCCAAAATGCCAAACGTAATTGTATGACCTTCGCTTCTTCCATGACAACGTTCATCAATCAGTAATACATTATGTCCTGCTTCCTTCGCGATTCTCCACGCGCCACAGAAATCACGCAGCGCATTCCCCTTATATCCGTGGCAATGAATCTCTAATGGTGCATCATCTGCAACATGATAATATTTTGCACATAGCTTCAATCCATCGTGTGATGTAATCGTCACTTCCTCGTAAGGTGCCTGTTCGAATTCCGTAATCGCTTCCTCGAGTACATCCTTGCATTTCAATTCCTGTTCGTCATTTCCATATTTGTGCGGACTATTAAGCGGATCTTTATAATAAAAAGCCAGCCGATAGCCATAATATAACGCCAGAAAAACCAACAGAACCAATATTCCTACTACAATTAAAATTCCCATCATAATCCTTCTCCTTGTTTTGCTTTAACTTTGTATGACAATTCCATTATACTGTTCTAAGTTGTGTAAATCAATGGGACTGACAGAGTTTTTCGCCTATCAATTTAGCCGTGAAATACACGAATAAACAAAGTTTTTCCTATGAATTAAAAAAGCTATGCTCTTTCTCAAGAACATAGCCATTATTATTGCTGAAGCCTTATCATTATAATATATGCGTACCGAATGTACTTTTGTTTACGATAAAAAAATAGGAAACCATTGATTTTACTGGTTTCCTACTAAAAGAAAAGAGCGGGTGATGGGAATCGAACCCACGTATCCAGCTTGGAAGGCTGGTGTT
>CAYMTX010000113.1:0-7641 GCA_964393475.1 uncultured Roseburia sp.
ATTGCCGGTTTCCAAATCCAGAATCTTTTGGTAGCATATAAAGAGCGTTTTGATAAGGATAACTTTATCAAAAACCTTCTTTTGGACAACTTGCTATTAGTAGATATTTATAATCGTGCGAAGAAACTTCATATTGACACAGATGTACGCCGTGTTGTATTTATTGTAGAGACAAACCGTGATAAAGATGGCAATGAGTTAGAAAAGATTCGCGGAATTTTTGGCGGAAAGTCCAAAGATTTTGTCACAGCAGTAGATGAGAAAAATATTATCGTAGTCAGAGAAGTGGCAGATAATGAGAATTATGACGATTTAGATAAGACAGCGGAGAGTATTGTGAATCTTTTCCGTCAGGATGCCGATTCCAATGTGCATGTTGCATATGGTACAATTGTAAATGAAATAAAAGAAGTATCCCGCTCATATAAGGAAGCCAGAATGGCTCTGGATGTAGGTAAAATTTTCTTTGAAGAGAGTGATGTAATTGCCTACTCTACACTGGGCATCGGACGTTTGATTTATCAGCTTCCGATTCCGCTGTGTAAGATGTTTATCAAGGAAATCTTTGATGGCAGATCTCCGGACGATTTCGATGAGGAGACACTTACTACGATTAATAAGTTTTTTGAGAACAGTCTGAATGTCTCAGAGACATCAAGACAGCTTTATATTCATAGGAATACGCTTGTATACCGTCTGGACAAGCTTCAGAAGTCTACAGGTCTGGATTTACGTGTCTTTGAAGACGCGATTACATTCAAAATTGCATTAATGGTAGTGAAATACATGAAGTATATGGAGACTTTGGATTACTAGAAGTTAGGAGGTAGCTATGATTAGCTTAGAACATGTAAGTAAATCATATGCAGCTGGAATTCCAGCATTAAATGATGTAAGTGTCACGATTGAAGATGGAGAGTTTGTATTTATAGTAGGTGATAGTGGTTCAGGAAAGTCAACTTTAATCAAACTTTTATTAAAGGAACTGGAACCATCAGAAGGTATGATTTCCGTTAACGGACACAGATTAAATAAGATACGCAGACGCCATATTCCAAAGTTCCGTAGGAATATTGGTGTAGTGTTTCAGGACTTCCGTCTGTTAGAGGACCGGAATGTCTATGAGAACGTTGCATTTGCACAACGTGTCGTTGGTGAATCTAATCGTAATATTAAGAAGAATGTACCGGCAATGTTGTCGATGGTAGGTTTGGCTGCAAAGTATCGTTCTTTTCCGAGACAATTGTCTGGTGGTGAACAACAGCGTGTGGCAATTGCCAGGGCGTTGATTAACGAGCCGAATATTTTGCTGGCGGACGAGCCAACAGGTAATCTGGATAATAATAATGCATGGGAGACCATGAAGTTATTAGAGGAAATTAATGAAAAAGGAACGACAGTTATTGTTGTAACACATAATATGGAAATCGTGAAAGCGATGAATAAGCGTGTCATCACTATTAATAAAGGTGTTGTTATCAGTGATGAGAAAGGTGGTGACAGCGATGAGAATTAGTACATTTTTTTACACGATTAAACAAGGATTAAAGAGTATCTGGAGAAATAAGATGTTTTCTCTGGCATCTATTGCGACTATGACGGCATGCATCTTTTTGTTTGGTTTATTCTTTATCATTGTATCGAATTTTCAGTCTATGGTAAAAGAAGCAGAGTCGAGTGTTGCTGTCACGGTTCTTTTTGAGACAGGAATCACAGAAGAGCGTATAGAAGAAATCGGCGATTTGATTCGTGCGAGGGTAGAAGTATCGAGTATAGAGTATACTTCTCCGGAAGAAGCATGGGAAAGTTTTAAAGATGTTTATTTTAATGGGAATGAGGCGGCAGCAGAGAGTTTTGCAAATGATAATCCGCTTGCTAATTCAGCCAGCTACGCAATTTATATGAACGATATTTCCATGCAGAAGACATTAGTTACGTATTTAAAATCAGTAGAAGGTATTCGCCAGGTAAACCAATCAGAGATGGTGGCCAATACATTGTCTGATTTTAATAAATTAATCGGTTATATTTCAGCCGGAATCATTTTGATTTTGTTGGGTGTTGCAATCTTTTTGATTAGTAATACAATTATGGTCGGTATTTCTGTCCGCAAGGAAGAAATTGCGATTATGAAATTAATCGGTGCGACGGATTATATTGTCCGTGCACCATTCGTAGTAGAGGGTGTTGTGATTGGACTGATTGGTGCAGCAATTCCGTTGGGGATTCTCTATGTTTTATATGGTGAAATTATTACCTATGTGGCAGAGAACTTTAGTTTTATCGGAAGCATGATGCAGTTTTTGCCGGTAGAGATGGTGTTCCGCTCACTTCTTCCGGTGGGATTGATTCTGGGCGTTGGCATCGGTTATATCGGCAGCCACATTACAACAAGGAAGCATTTAAGAGTGTAATGATAGAGGTATAATGAGAAAACAAAGATTTTTAAAAAGAGTGGTAATGGCTGCCATAGTACTCCTGTTAGGGATTTCTATGACAGTTCAGGCATCATCAACAACTCCGCAAACAGGCGGAAATGCACTTTCGGATGCACAGAAAGAATTGAACGATTTGAAAGAGCAGTTGAAAGCGGCAGAAGGCATTGTAGATGATTTGGAAAATTCCAGAGACAATGTAAAGAGCAAAATATCAAAACTCAATAAAACCATGATTGAGATTTCGGCGAAAATTACAGAACTGGAAAAAATGCTGATTGCAAAAAATGAACAGATTAATGAAACGCTTGAGCAGCTTGAGGCTGCACAGGATACAGCAGACAAGCAGTATGATGACATGAAAATCCGTATTCAGTTTATGTATGAGAATGGTCAGACATCGTATCTTGAGTCGCTTTTGACAGCGGAATCACTTTCGGATTTTTTAAATGCAGCGGAATATATTAATCAGATTCAGCAGTATGACAGAGAAAAGCTGGATGAATACAGAACTACCATTGCGGAGATTGAGTTGTTTGAACAGCAGCTTGAGGATGAGCGTGCAGAGCTTGAGTCACTAAAGAGCGATGTTGAGGTGGAAAAACAGCAGGTTGCTAATGTAATTGCAAAGCGTGAGAATGAACTTGCTTCCATCAAATCTGATTTGGATGAAGCGATGGATGAAGCAGAGCTTATTGCTGCAGAGGTACAGGCACAGGAAGAAGTTATTGCAGAGATTATTCGTGTAACATTAGAAAATGGTGGAAGTTTAGGAGATGCATATGCAGGGGCGTTTACATGGCCATTGCCAAGCAGTTCACGCGTGACAAGCGATTTTGGACCGAGAAAGTCGCCGACGCCAGGAGCTTCTTCGAATCATAAAGGCATTGATATTGGCGCACCGAAAGGCTCTGATATAGTGGCCGCAGCACCGGGTAAAGTAATCATTTCGCGTTATAGCACTTCAGCAGGTTATTATATTTCGATTGACCATGGCGGTGGACTCGTTACAGTATATATGCATTGTTCCAAGCTGATTGCAAAGGTAGGAGATGTTGTTGCAGGTGGTCAGGTGATTGCAGAGGTGGGAAGTACCGGTTATTCAACAGGACCGCATCTGCACTTTGGCGTATCGCTGAATGGAACATATGTCAGCCCATGGGGCTATGTATCTAAACCATAATTGGTAATATTTTTTAATATTTGAAATCCCTGTTATTGCATATAATGGGGATTTTTTGTATACTGCAATAATAAGATAAAAGGTAGGGGGATTTATGAATGGACTATCAGAATGACAAGGAAAATAAGGAGCAGCTTGAAATGTGGCAGCCGGAAATGGTAGAGAAACCAAAGACCAGAATGGGATTAGGTATATTAATCGGTGCCTTTTCAACAATATTCATCGTAGGACTTGCGATTGGAGCGGTTTGTGTATTGACGAATACGCAGATTGTTTTTGCAAATCGCGGTGTAAGTGAAAGTTTGGTACAGACGACAAGTTCTATTCTGAATGAAGAGGTAATTAGTAAAGTAAACGAATTATCTGCATATACAAAGGTCTACTATTATAATGACATGGACTTAGAGGAAATGCGGGATAGTATGTACAAAGGACTGGTCGAAGGACTGAATGATAAATATTCGGTTTACTATAATGCAGAGGATTATAAAGCACTGCAACTTAGTACGACAGGCCAGTATTATGGAATCGGTGCAGGACTGACACAGGATTTGGTCACTATGGAAGTATCTATTACCAAGGTGTATGATGGAACTCCGTCTGACACAGCGGGGTTAAAAAAGGATGACATTATCATTACGGTAGATGGTGTAGAAGGAACCAGTATGGAAGTGTCAGAGTTAGTAAAATTGATTCGTGGTGAAGCAGGTACTACCGTGCATTTAGAAATTTACAGACCAAGTACAGAGGAGTATTTGTCATTCGATGTAGAACGTGCAGATATTACGCTTCCGAGTGTAGATTATGAAATGATGAAAAATGGAATAGGGTATATTTTGATTGATTCCTTTGAGAAGGATACTGCACATCAGTTTGAAATGGCAGTAGAAGAGTTGACAGCGCAGGGGATGCAGGCCATGATTTTGGATGTGCGTTATAATCCCGGTGGTATGATTACTTCTGTGGTGGACATTGCAGATATTATTTTACCGGAGGGACTTGTAGTTTACATCGAAGATAAGGAAGGAAATCGTCAGGAATTTACTTCTGATGGAGATTCGTATATGGATATCCCAATAGTAGTTTTGATTAATGAGGACAGCGCAAGTGCATCTGAGATTTTAGGGGGGGCTATTAAAGATTATAATTACGGAACATTAATCGGAACGACTACTTTTGGAAAAGGGATTGTACAGACGATTTTTCCGCTGCCGGACGGAGATGCAATCAAGCTCACGACGGCGAAATACTTTACTCCAAATGGGAATTATATTCATGCAGTAGGAATTGAGCCGGACTTAGAATTGGAATATGAATATTTGAATCCGGAAGGAATAGAGTATGAGAGACGGTATGACAATCAAATTTTGAAGGCGATTGAAGTGCTTAGCGGGGAACTCGGACTGGAATAAGGGGTTATTTCGAAAAACTTGAAAAAAGATTTGCGTATTAATATAAAAATGCTTACAATCAATATATAAAAATAGAAAGAGGTGATACTGTGGTAGAACTTGATCAGTTCAAGGTTACATTAAATACTTATAGAGGACCACTACAGGAAGTGAGGGATTCACTTTGACCTGGTAAATAAAGAACAAAAAATCCAGGAACTTGAGCGTGAAATGGAAGCGGGAGATTTTTGGAGTGACCCGATTGTTTCACAGAACAAGATGAAAGAATTAAAAAGTATGAAAGACGATGTTGCAACGTATCAGAAACTTGCAATGCAGTTTGATGATATAGCAACGCTGATTGAGATGGGATATGAGGAAAATGATGAAAGCCTTATCCCTGAAATTGAGGCAGAGTTACAAGAGTTCATTAATACTTATGATGGTATTCGTATCAAGACGTTGCTTTCGGGTGAATATGATAAAGATAACGCAATTGTATCCTTACATGCGGGTGCGGGCGGTACAGAGTCATGTGACTGGGCATCGATGTTATTCCGTATGTATTCCCGTTGGGCAGATGCGAAAGGCTTTTCTATGGAAGTATTGGATTCTCTGGATGGAGAAGAGGCGGGCATTAAGTCCATTACTTTTCAGGTTAACGGAGAGAATGCTTATGGTTATCTTAAGTCTGAAAAAGGCGTGCATCGTCTGGTACGTATCTCTCCATTTAATGCGGCAGGCAAACGTCAGACCTCATTTGTGTCCTGTGATGTAATGCCGGATATTGAGGATGATATTGATATTGAGATTAAAGATGATGATATCCGTATTGATACCTATCGCTCCAGTGGTGCGGGCGGACAGCATATTAATAAAACTTCATCAGCGATTCGTATTACGCACTTCCCAACAGGAATAGTAGTACAGTGTCAGAATGAACGTTCCCAGTTCCAAAATAAAGATAAAGCAATGCAGATGTTAAAAGCCAAACTTTATTTGCTAAAGCAGCAGGAGAACATGGAGAAAGCAGCAGGTATTCGTGGTGAAGTGACAGAGATTGGCTGGGGTAATCAGATACGTTCTTATGTCATGCAACCATATACGATGGTCAAAGATCATAGAACCGGAGTAGAAAGCGGTAATGTGGACAGTGTAATGGATGGAAAAATTGATTTGTTCATGAATGGGTATTTGAAATGGTTATCCCTTGGATGCCCGAAGAATATGAGCAGTGACGATGCAGTCTAAAGTATAAAGGATAAATAGGAGGAAATGTTATGGGTATTATTAAAGCAGTAACAAGCGCAGTTGGTCAGACTTTGGCAGATTCTTGGCAGGAAGTATTTGAACCAAATGATATGGGGGAACGTACCGTATTTACTAACGGTGTGTTGGTGCGCAAGGGTCAGAATGTAAAGGGGACAGACCACACAGTTTCTAATGGCTCTGTTATTCATGTTTATGATAACCAGATGATGTTACTCGTGGATGGCGGTAAAGTTGTGGATTATACAGCAGAACCGGGTTACTATACAGTTAATAATTCTGTAATGCCATCGTTATTTAATGGTGAACTTGAAGAAAGTTTGAAAGAAACATTCAACCGTATTAAATTTGGCGGTGAGACACCTGTAATGCAGAAAGTATTCTATATTAATTTACAGGAAATCAAAGGTATTAAATTCGGTACAAGAAATCCGATTAACTATTTTGACAGCTTCTATAATGCGGAATTATTTTTAAGAGCTCATGGTACATATTCCATTAAAATTACGAATCCGTTACAGTTCTATGCTGAAGTTATTCCAAGAAATGCAGAGCATGTGGAAATCGAGCAGATTAATGAACAGTATCTGAATGAATTTTTGCAGGCATTGCAGTCGGCAATTAATCAGATGTCAGCAGATGGTACGAGAATTTCTCATGTAACATCAAAAGCATTGGAACTTGGCAAGTATATGGCGGACATCTTAGATGATGAATGGAAAAAGACGCGTGGTATGGAAATCCAGGCAGTTGGACTTGGCAGTATCTCTTATGATGAGGATTCACAGAAACTTATTAATATGAGAAACGAAGGTGCAATGCTTGGTACGGACTTCAATGTTATGCGTGGTATGGCAGTGAAGAACATTACCGAAGGTATCCGCGATGCCGGTTCTAATGCAGCAGGTGCAATGAATGGTTTTATGGGAATTGGCATGGGATTAAATAATATGAATGCGACGCTTGGTGGTTTGAATTCGCTTCAGACACCGAATGATATGCAAAACAGAAACGCTATGGGAATGCCGCAGGCAGAACAGAATGTGGGATGGACATGTGAATGTGGACAGACAAATGCGGGAAAATTTTGCAGTAATTGTGGAAAACCGGCACCGACAAAGAAGGCAGTGTGGACATGTGAATGCGGGCAGACAAATGAAGGTAAGTTTTGCAGCAATTGCGGAAAACCGGCACCGGCAAAAGAATGGGTATGCGAATGCGGGCAGACAAATGAAGGTAAGTTCTGCAGCAATTGCGGAAAGGCAAGGGAATAAGAATGGCAGTTATCAGTTTTAAATGTCCGAATTGTGACGGAGAACTGATTTTTGACCCGGCGACTGGGCAATACAAATGTGAATATTGC
>CAYMTX010000114.1:0-7412 GCA_964393475.1 uncultured Roseburia sp.
TTCTTATATTATATCATACTTTTCAAGTATTTTTTGGGTCTTTTTCTGTGTTTCTAAGAATTTCTCAAAAACATATCACAAACGCCCTTCTTACTACTTTTGTGTATGACACTTTTGCACAAAAAATCTCCGGGATAATGTGAAACCTCCCGGAGACTAGATTCGTTATGTAAGATTATTTAATTACAACATCCTTCCAAGCATCAGATGGAACAATTGCAATATATGTTTTACCAACGTTTAATACTAATTCATTGCCATTAGCATCAAAATACTGTGTTGGACTGGTAAGGCTTCCTTTTTTCCATGTAATCTTAATCATTTCACCATTTACAACATAATAACCCTTGCCTGATGAATTCTCTAACTGATAGTACATATAACCATTCTGGTCATAATTCTTCTCCCCATCATCGCCTGTTACATAGTGTGTAAGCATGTCTGCTTCCTGAATGATAACATTCTTGAAGCAAAGCTGTGCATTATCATTGCCCGGATCTAAGTGTGGTGCGCCATACTCTGAATAGTAGTATAACCCATCCTCTGCATTGTACTCTAATTCAGAAGAGTTGTGTGGGAATGGTAACTTTACTTCTGTAGCTGCCTCACCTGCCAAATCGATTGTATTCGCAAATGTGAAGTGTGTACCTTCATAATGATTATTATATTCCGTCTCGATGTTATCCTCATCTACTCTCTTAGCAATTTCACCCTCAGAAATATATTCTGTGAATTCGTAAGCTTTTCCGTTTGGAATACGGCTGAATCCAGCACTCAAATTATCTAAGCTTGGCAGTATGGTATAATCATTGATATAGAATGGACCTCCATCATGACAAAGAATCGCATTCCATTCCATTGCAAGCATACAGTTGGTAGCTCTCGCACTACGGACACTTCCCAATTGTTCAATAGATTCCCAATCTTTTACTAATGCCATTAAACGCGTTATGCGGCCATTTGCTGTACTGTTTATCATTTCATAAACAACATCCGCTTCTGTCAGACCGTAGTGTGGTAATGCTGTCTTCTCATTATCCACCATAACTGCGATTGGTCTCTGATTCGCAAGCTTCTCATCGATAAACTCACCTGTCAAATCGCTGATTACCATTCCTTCCGGAATTGTCGCCTCATCAATCGGCTCCTGAACAACTACATCAGAGCCTGTCTGTGTAGAAATTTCAGAAGAAACTTCTGTGTTCTTACCTTCTGTATTAGAAGATGTCGGCTGCTCATTATCACCGCAAGCTGTCATTGCAAGTGCACACGCCAATAACAATCCAATAACTAAACTTCTTTTTTTCATTGTTAGTACCTCTCATTTACATTTTTATCCAAAAAATAGCCTCTATTTCCCAGATAACATCAGATTAACTATACCACATGTTTCCAAATATGGGAAGATTTTATTTATGAAGTTTTCTTTAATTATTCAACTTTATATTTTCCGACAGATACTCTAATTAGATTGCTCTTCCCCGATGAATAATGCTCTTTACCATTTTTACGCCTTTAGGTCCTAATACTTTTCTCACACAAGCTTTTATGGGATGCTCCGGATCCATAACACAATTTACTCGCCCTAATTCTCTCAAAGCATTCATATCCGTCTCCAAATCTGTAAATACCTCAAGCAGTACCGGTCTATCATGTTCCCCCATATACGCATCTATGACATCCAAATATTCTTCTTTTGTTCTTGCTGATACATATTCGAATCCACATGATTCTGCCCATGCACGGGCTTCGGAATGATGTCTCGCTGCCGTATGCCAGTCAAGGGTCTCATTCATGCCATTATTCTGGTAAAATTCTGCACCACCTCCATTATTTAAAAGGAGGATATGCACATTATTCTTTGTATGCTTAATCTTCAAGCTGTTCATATCATAAAAGAAACTCAAATCGCCGATTACCAGATATGCCGGATTCGGAGTACAGACTGCCTGTCCCAAAAATGTGGACATACTTCCATCAATACCAAGTGCCCCCAGATTCGCATAACATTTTACACCTGCAGGTATAGCAAAATACTGCATGAGACGAATACTGTTCTGTATACTTAAATGAACCAATCCTTTTTCCGGCAGGCGTTTTGCCATATTTTGAATTGCAAACACATGACTTAACGGTAAATCAGGGCAGATAATTGCATCTACGGCCTTCTGCCATGTTTCTTCAAATATCTTATCGTTTTCCAAACCATCTGCCTTTTCTGCAAAATACTTGAAAAACTCTACTACTTCACTTTCAAAAACATCCGTCAAATGTTCACATGCATCAATCACTGCACCATTTTCATCAATACACCAGTGTTGCGCCGGTTTCATCTGTTCAAAACGGAACCATCCAGCCTGCACATGTGTACCAAGTGTAATCAAAATATCCGGTGCCAATTCCAACAACGGATTGCCTGACGTATTCGATACGACCGGGTTCATATTCAATACGTATGGTTTACGTACATTTGCCATATGTTCTCCTACAACCACACAGTTATATCTCTCATGGAACATATCTAAATATTTGTATTCTTCTTCTGTAAAAGTATCGTGTTGTCCGCAAATGACCATAATCCTTTTTGCATTTTTTAACTGTTCCGCCTTATCTTCCCATGTCTGATAATCAGAGGTAACATGTCTGTAAATACGGGACACTTTAGGCAAAGTTGGAACATCGACCCGATTATCGTGACCATAAGAAGGCATATTAATGTGAACCGGTCCTTTTCCTCTATGATTCAATTCTAATAAAGCTTCGTTCACGACTCTTTCACAATATCTTCTATCCGCCGCAACATTAATGTCCGGTAACGTCACTTCCTTTTTTACACAATCTCTAAACATATGATCCTGTTCAATCATTAACGTCTCAAGTTGTCCACGTTTTCTAATATCTCTGTCACTTGTCAGTACCAAGAGCGGAACTTTCTGATAATACGCTTCTGTAATAGCCGACATATAATTACAACATGCTGTGGATGCAGTACATGAAATCGCTACCGGTTCTCCGAGCTCCTGTGCAATTCCTAACGCATAAAATGCGGCACTTCTTTCATCTACCACCGAATAGCATGTAAAAAATGGATCCGACTCCACGGAATGGACAAATGGATAATTTGACTGTCCCGCTGAAAGCACTAAATGTTTAATACCATGCTCCTTTAATAATGCAATTAAAATCTGATAATTTTCTAATCTTGTATACACTGTTCTTTTCCTTTCGTAATCATTTTATTTGTCTACCTTTTCATAATTACTTATTCATGATAACCGCTTCTCCATTCGTCTCTTGAATAATATACCTTGGCCGATTTTTCACTTCCGAATACATCTTCGACATATACTGTCCCATGATTCCCATACAAAATAATTGTATACCACCAACAAAAGTGATAATACAGACAGTCGATGCCCATCCATCAACCGGGTCACCAAACATCAATTTTCTTATAACAATAACAGCAATTGCAAGAAACGATATTCCAGTCATTAATATTCCAATATAAGACGAAACCATCAACGGAAAGCTTGAAAAATTAATAATACCTTCCAATGAATACAATATCAATTTCCAAAAGCTCCACTTCGTCTCACCTGCTGCACGTTCTACATTTTCAAACTCGAGCCAGGTTTTTCGATAGCCTACCCACTCAAAAATTCCTTTTGAAAAACGATTGTATTCCGTCAATGCAAGTACACTATCCACCATCTGGCGTGTCATCATCTGATAATCTCTCGCCCCGTCAGCAATATTAATATTGGACATTTTGCGAATCACCTTATAAAACATGCGTGCGCAGAAAGAACGAATCACCCCTTCTCCCTTACGAGTTACCCTGCGTGTTGCCACACAATCATACTCTCCTTGTTCCAATGTCGCAATCATCTTCGGAAGCAATGACGGCGGATCCTGCATATCTGCATCCATCATAACCACATAATCACCTTTTGCATTGCTAAGTCCGGCATAAATGGCTGCTTCTTTTCCGAAATTTCTGGAAAAGGAGTAATACTTCACATGTTCATTTACCTTTGCAAGACTTTTCATTTTCTCCAATGTACCATCCGAAGAGCCATCATTTACCAAGAGCAATTCATAATCATATTCTTTTAATTGTTCCATTTCTGTCACAACCGCATCATGCACAATATCCAATGCTTCTTCTTCATTATAGCACGGAATAATAATGCTTATTTTTTTCATAACTCTGTTACCCTTCCTATAAACAAATACCTCTGCCCATTCACAGCAGAGGTATCTAACCTTATCTCATTAATCCATTAATTCCTGAACCATATTCCACAATGCTTCTGCACTGTTAAAGTTCTGTGGAACAATCATTGATGCCGGGATAGAAATATCATATTCTTCATCTAATGCACTGATAATCTGTAAGATGTCAAATGAATCTAATAATTCGTCATCAATTAATGCTGTCTCATTTTCATAATCGATATCTTCTTTAATTTCCTGCAATAATTCAATAAGTCTTTCCAAATCATTTCCCTCCTAATTTATTTGGTACTCTTATATTACCGCAAAAACTCCAACTAGTAAATACCTTTTAGCATTTACAATTCAACTGACTTGTCTCCATAAAATCTCTCGCCAGTTCCACATCATCCTCGCCGTTATATAATACAATACGCGGCATAGTTCTGCTTAGGAACAAATGAATTCCTTCTGACACTGAATATGCGCCGATATTAGAAAATGCCAAAACATCTCCAACCTGCAGATTCTTAAATGGTGCTTGTCTTACAATTACATCTGCGGTGGTACAAAGACTTCCACACAAACTCCAATTCACTTCTTCCTCTGCCGGCAGTTGTCCTATCACAGTTTGGGAACGATATACATTCGCCTTCAAACTGCCTGCTAAATCAGCTGCATCCTTACCATTCCCAATAGCTTCTAGCGGTAAATGTTTAATAATAGGAAGCTTCATCCCCATCATCTGTCCCAAATAAGTCAGATGATTCATTCCGCCATCTACAATTGCATAATTCGTTCCTTTGTTTGCTTTCTGATCCATTACTTTTGTGAGATAATATCCACATTCTGACACATAAAAGCGTCCCATTTCCACAGTCAAATCCACCAATTCCGCCATTGCCTGCAAATCGGCCGCGATTTCTTTCACCGGTGCTAATGTATCTGTAAAATCATCGACGGTAAAATATGGAACAGGAAGTCCCGGACCATACTCTAACTTCTCTACTTCAAATCCATATTCATCCTTTAATTCAGCTATAAAGCCTTTCAACATTTCCAGTTCAGCTTTCTGCTCGGTCAGTTTCTTTCTCTGGGTACCAACAAAATAATGGATACCCACGATTTTAACACCTTTGAACTGTTCTCTGTTTGCTACCAGATAGCAGTAATCTTCTTTTGACATACCAAACTGACTGCCTGCATTTAAACGCGGCAAGACAGGAATTACTTTTCCATGCTCAATGGCACTGGCATTTAATAATTCAAACTGCAAAATAGATTCTGCTGTATATACTCCGGCATCGTATTCTACCGCTTCCTTAACATCTATACAGGTTTTATTCACACCGGAATAGATAATTCTATTGCCCGGTACATTTTTCATTTTACAAATAGACAACTCACCCGGACTACACACTTCCAATTTTTCCACACATTCTAACATAGCAGGAATCAAAAATGGGTTCGCTTTGATAGAATAACACAAATGTACCTTCTCACCTACAATGTCTTTAATGGCATGCATACGCTCTTTTAATGCAACTGTGTCAAATAAAAATGCAGGCGTGCCGTATTCACTTGCTATCTGAATTAATTTTTTCTCTGTCATTTTCTCATTCTCTCTCCGCACTATTTTTTACTTTTGCTTTGGAAATCATTCATTAATTTATTTCTGTCAATCTTACCATTCTTATTCAGCGGCATTTCTTCTACCGGCACCAACGCATTCGGCAGCATGAATGGCGGAAGTACCGTGCGCAATTCCTTCATGAGGTCAATTTTCTCTCTTTCGCCTGTATAAAATAAAACCAGACGTTGCTTCTCGCTGTCATAAATACAACAAGTTCTGCTTACACCCCCACGAGCCATTGTCAGTGCCTCAATTTCACCTAATTCAATACGGTGACCAAGATGTTTAATCTGAAAATCTTTTCTGGATACATATACCAAATCACCATTCTCATCATACTTTCCTAAATCACCGGTCCGGTAAATCATTTCATTATATGCCTTGTTCAACGGATTCTGGACAAATGCCTTGTCCGTTTTCTCTCTATCTTTGTAATATCCTAATGCAAGCGCGGTTCCTCCTACACAGATTTCACCCTGCACACCTTTTTCAACTACAAGCTGGTCATTCTCATCTAACAAGAATACCTTTTCATTCGGAAACGCCTTTCCCATAGGGATTACATCCGCATCATCAAATTCTCTGTCCAGTACATAGTAGGTGCAGTTGCAGGTAATCTCAGTCGGACCATAGAGATTTACGAACTTTGCATTCGGCAGGAATCGTTTCCATATCTTATAATGCTTGATTGGCAATACCTCACCGCTAAACATAACGGTATGTATCTTATCCGGCAAACGATACTCAAATCCTTTCATAACGGATACAAAACACATTGCGCTTACTGCCCAAATTAATGTAGTTACTTCTTTATCCACCAGATAATCCATCAAATTAGTTGGCATACTGAAGTATTTCTTAGGAATAATCTGAACCTTTGCTCCGGTCATCAAACCACTATAAATATCTTTTACGGAGACATCGAAGTCAAATGGTGCCTGATTACCAATAATGTCAGTCTCTTTTATTCCAAAAATTTCAGTGAAACAACTAATAAATTCAATTACAGAGCGATGACACACTACCACACCTTTTGGCACTCCGGTACTGCCGCTCGTAAAGTTTACATATAATGGATTCACATCTTGGAAATTGTCGCGTATCTTTTTTAATTTGTCCTCATCTATTATGACATCCTTTTCCAACACTTCTTCTATTTTCCAAATTTTCGCATTGGTATTGTAGCCGGATATTCTGTCGAAATTCTCTTCATCTGTAAAAATAACCTTTGGCTCTAAAATTCCCAAAACACTTTCTGTACGTGTCTGCGGCTGTTTCACATCCAAGAACGAATAGAATCCCCCTGCATATACAGCACCAAACATTGCACAGGTAGCATCCACACTCTTATCCATATAAAATGCCACCGGCTCCGCAATTTCGATTTCTTCAGCCAGCAAAGTTCCCACTTTGTTAGCTTTCTTTACCAATTCTGCAAACGTAATATCCTTTTCCACATCGCCAAATGCCAAACGGTTTGGATATTTTTTAGCAGATACCTCTAACATGTCTAAAATACTCGTATACATTAAAACCACCTTTCTTCAAAAAGAGTTTCTTA
>CAYMTX010000115.1:0-7392 GCA_964393475.1 uncultured Roseburia sp.
TGATTTAGTAGAACAGATTTCTATGAAAAAGGATGTGAAAGGAACTTGGATTGCTGAGAAAAATGGTGATTTGCAAGGCGTTTATTATACATATGCTGTTACTGTTGCGGGAGTGGAAAAGGAGGCAACAGACCCATATGCGAAAGCTACAGGGGTAAACGGCATGCGTGCTATGGTAATTGATTTATCTGCTACAAATCCAAAAGGCTGGGATGAAGATGTGGACCCGCATGCCGGGAATCGTATTACAGATGCGATTATTTATGAACTTCATGTGAGAGACTTGTCTGTGGACGAGAATTCCGGTATTAAGAATAAAGGTAAATTTTTGGGTGTTGCAGAGACAGGTACGAAAAACGCGGCCGGACATGCTACCGGTTTAGACCATATGAAAGATTTAGGCATTACACATCTGCATTTATTGCCGTCATACGATTACGGCTCGGTAGATGAGACGCGACTTGGCGAGGCGCAGTTTAATTGGGGCTATGACCCTGTGAATTATAATGTGCCGGAAGGCTCTTATTCTACAAATCCATTCCGGGGCGAAATACGTGTAAAAGAAATGAAGCAGATGGTACATTCGTTGCATCAAAATGGTATCAGTGTCATCATGGACGTTGTGTATAATCATGTATACGATGCAGAACAGTTCTGTTTTAATAAGATTGTACCGGGATATTTTTCGAGAATTGACAAAGATGGTGCGTTTTCTAATGGTTCCTGTTGTGGTAATGATACGGCATCAGAACGTTCTATGGTGAAAAAATATATCGTGGATTCTGTATGTTATTGGGCAGACGAGTACCATATTGATGGTTTCCGTTTTGATTTGGTAGGATTGTTGGACACGGAAACAATCAATGCAATTGTGGAAAAGGTACATAAAAAGCATCCGAATGTTATTTTTTATGGCGAAGGATGGACTATGCCGACAAACGTAACAAAAGAAGGCTATCTTATGGCGACACAGTTGAATTCGGCAGAAACACCGGAATTTGCATACTTTAGCGATACGTTAAGAGATGCTTTGAAGGGAAGAGTATTTTATGCGGATTCGAAGGGTTATGTGACGGGAACGGATGATGTGACCGATACGATAGAAGCTTGTTTATTGGGACAGCCGGATTGGTGCCAAAACCCATGCCAGACTATTAATTATGCATCCTGCCATGATAATTATACATTAATGGATAAGATTGCATTGTCAATTCCAAATGCCAAAAGAACGGAGTGGATTCGCAGTAATAATTTAGCCGCTGCGATTTACATGCTTTCTCAGGGTATAGCATTTATGCATGCAGGGGAAGAACTGCTCCGCAGTAAGGTGGATGAACAGGGGGAATATGTAGAAAATAGCTACGCATCTTCTGATTATGTCAATCGGTTTAACTGGGAGGATTTGGAAAAAGAAGAGTGCCAAAAGACATTGGATTACTACAAAGGTTTAATCCGTATCCGAAAGAAATTTGTGTCTTTACGATATATGACTGCAGCAGAAGTAAATGCGCATATGCAGATATTAAAGCCACAGGAGAAAAATGTTATTGTGGCACATGTGAAAGATGATGAGAAGCAGGAAGAATTATTGCTTATCTTTAACCCAAATCGTGAGGTGGTAAACGTTACGATACCGGAAGGAACTTGGAACATATTGGTACAGGATGACAAAGCGGGGACGGATGCTCTGGGGGTAGTTGGAGCAGGAAATTGTTCTGTTGTGCCAATTTCAGCAATGGTACTGGAAAAAAGCGCTGAATGATAGTACAATAATGTTAATAGTTTGTTAGGAGGAGCCGATGAATTATTCTGGAATTAAAACATTTTCAATTGAAAATGGTACAGGAGTACGTGTGTCTTTGTTTGTGTCCGGATGCAGACATCATTGTAAGGGATGCTTTAACGAAGAAACCTGGGATTTTAATCATGGAGACCTTTTTACAAAAGAAGTAGAAGATGGGATTGTGGAATCTATGAAGCCGGACTATATGGCAGGGATTACTTTACTGGGCGGAGATCCGGCGGAACCGGAAAATCAGGCGGCTTTGTTGCCTATGCTTCGGCGCATTAGACAGGAACTTCCGGATAAAACTGTTTGGATGTATACCGGCTACGTGCTGGAAGATTTTAAACCGGGGAAACGTGCTTACTGCGAGGTGACAGAAGAATTTTTAAACTGTTGTGACGTAGTAGTAGACGGTCCGTTTATCATGGAAGAGAAGGATTTGTCTATTAAATTTCGAGGTTCAAGGAATCAGAGAATCGTTGATATGCAAAAGACGATTGAGACAGGTTCTATAGTGTTACATATGGAATAGGAGGCTATTTGCTCAGAAATGAGGATTAAAATGAATTTTACATGGAGAAAATGTGCAGCCGGACTTTGTGCGGTATTAGGTGTAATATCGTGGCTGTATTTGGGAGCTTATTGTCTGTGGAGAGGTCCGCTTATGGATTTGGTAAGGGCGCATTTGGAAGGTAATGTGACGTTGTTGCTTTTACTGGAAGATGTTTTTGTGGCCTTTATATGGTTGACATTGGCAGGATTCGTATGGTGTCTGTGGTATATTTTGAGAGGTTATATTAAGGATAGAAATAAGCATGATAAAAGAATTGTATGATACGTTGGTTCATGGTGAGAATCAGAGAGAGACGTTAAGTAAGCTCCGTAGTCTCATAAAAGAAGATGAGGCTCTTGCAGAATTGAAGAGACTGATAGGGAACGGAGAAGAGATAATCGCATTACTTAACCATGAGGATGCAAAAACAAGAAAAAATGCAGCACTGTTATTAGGTGATTTACAGCTTCAGAGTGCATTAGGTGCATTGAAGGAGGCTTATGAGAAAGAGACAACATTATTCGTGAAAGGTTCTTATTTGACGGCGCTTTCTAAATTGGATGTTACGGATTTGCTGGATTTTTTCAAAAGAAAAAAAGAAGAACTACTTGCAAAAGAAGTGGCGGAAGAAGAAAAAAAGCATATTGGTGAAGAATTGCATGAACTGAATGTCATGATTACTGCCATAGAAGGGATTCCAAAGCATACATTTAAAGGTTTTGAGAAGCCGCATGAGTTATTGCTTTCTACAAACCGTGAACAGCGGGAAGTGACTTTACAGGAAGTAGCAGAGCTTCCTGCAACGGTACAACGTTGTGCGAAGCTACACGCATTAGGTGTGCAGGTGTTCACCAAAGATGTGGTGCCGTTTACAAAACTTAGAAGTTATCGTGAATTGTTATTTCCGGTTTTGACGGACAAAACAGTGTCAGAACAACCGCGTGAAGCTGCCAATCAGATTATAAATAGTGGTACTTTAGCATTTTTGCAGGAGTGTCATAAGGAAAAGGAACCATTTTATTTTCATCTGGATGTAAAAGCAGCAACACCGCAGACAGAATATGCGAAGAAATTGGCAACGGCATTAGAGCAGTGTTCCGGATATCAATTAATAAATGGTACGAAAGAATATGAAGTAGAGATTCGCTTGCTGGCATCGAGGGAAGGCGGTTATGCAGCTTTTTTAAAGTTGAGGACGATTGCAATGAAGCGTTTTGCGTATCGTAAGAATGCCATTTCTATGTCCATTCATCCGGCTGCGGCAGCTATGATGATGCGCTTGGCAAAGCCATACCTGAAGGAAAATGCACAGATTTTGGACCCGTGCTGTGGTGTGGGAACGATGCTGATTGAACGTGATATTTGTGTTCCTGCACGGGAAATATACGGAATAGATATTTTTGGTGATGCTATTACAGGTGCCAGAGAGAATGCCGGTTTAGCGGGTGAGAAAATTAATTTTATCCATCGCGATTTCTTTGATTTTAAGCATGAGTATCTCTTTGACGAGATTATCACCAATATGCCGGTGAAAGGCAAGAAAACGAAAGAAGAAATGGATGCTTTTTATGGAGCATTTTTTAAGAAAGCAGCTTCCTTGTTGACAGAGGATGGCAAGATTATCATGTATACGAATGAAGCCGGATTTGTCAAGAAACAGTTACGTTTACAGAGCAATTATCGCTTGGTACAGGAATTCTGCATTCGTAAGAAAGAACAGTTTTACTTATATATTATTGAGAAAAGATAAAGGGATTGGAATACGAGGTATAAATTAGATGGCTTTTTCAATCAAGACGCGGGAAGAGAAGACGGCAAAAATTGATTTTGGTTTGGTGGACCCTGCATTGTTGCAGGATTTGCAGGACCATTTTTGTGATGCTCATAATCTGTATCTGGCCTGTTTGAGCAAAAAGCATGGTGTGATTACGAAAGCACACGGTTCACGGGAAGAACTTTCCTATATTCATGCGAAAGTGGATATGGATATGCATGTGACCCTTTTAAATCGCCTGATTAACAGCAATTTAGAGAGTGTTGTAGAAATGAACTGCAACCGCAAATTTATAAAAATGTGCGGTGTTACAGTGCGATTGAATGGTGATATTATGGCAATTTGGATTGTCATAGGTTTGCTGGAAGGTACCGATGAGAAAATTCCGTCATACATGAAGACTACAACGGAAGAACATTTTTACAAGTCCATCGAATTTCTGGAAACAATTTCAAAACAGTTATTTGCTGTAAAACAAAAAGAGCATTTGGCACATGAAGCATTTATTGCAAGTCGTGCTTCTGAAAGCAGGATGGAGGAAGAATTGCGTCGTAATGGTGTGCTGACCTCTATTGTGAAAATGCTGGAAGCAGAGAATGAGTTTACCAAGATTGTCGATGATATTTTAAAAGATGTAGGTGATTATTTACATCTTTCGAACTGCGCATTGTTACGTGAATCGGCAGATGGCGAATTAGTAGATATGATTTGTGAGTATGCCGAGACAGAAGAAGCGTCTGTTATGGAACGCTCACAGAACTTGAAAAAGGCAGATTTACCGTTTTTTAATGGAAAACCATATATGATTTCTTCTAATTCCATGATGTCGGAGAAGTTTCGTGTATTTTTTGAACGTGCAAAGTTTAGGGCAGGAGTGTTTTTGCCAATTACTATCAATGATAAGGCAGGCATGTATCTTGTTTTTTGGGAAAAGAAGCAGAATAGAATCTGGGATGTCAATGACATTAAGTTTTTAAATGATGTAAAGCGTATTGTGCAGAGTATTTTGAACAGGTATACCGCGAAAAATTCGTTGGCAAGTTCTTATGCATCGCTGGAAGCGATTTTTGAGAATGTAGGATGTGGGATATATGTACGCGATCCTAAGGCAGAGCAGGTTTTATATACGAATAAGCAATATACGACTGTGTTTAGTGAAGTTTTTGCAGTGCAAAGTGTAGATGTCTATATTTCGCAAGTAATAGACACGGGAGAACAGTATCAGGAATTTTATTTTGAGAATAACGAGAAGTGGCTTGCATTCCAGTGTACACGGATTACATGGGTGGATGGCAGAGAAGTAGAGTTATGTGCAATTTTTGATGTGTCTGCAAAACGTTTTTATCAAAAGAAGGCAGAAAAACAGGAAAGCCACGATTTGTTGACAGGGCTATATAATCGAATCCGTTGTGAACATGATTTAGAAGCTTATGTGGAGTATGCAATAGAGGCGGAGCAGAAAGGCGCAATTTTATATATTGATTTGGATGACTTTAAGCATATCAATGATGGCTTGGGATATCAATACGGTGATGTGCTTTTGCAAAGTATTGCAGAGCAGTTGTTGAAAATTCCATGTGTGGAGGATAACTGTTACCGCGTAGGTGGGGATGAATTTTTAATTATTGTACAACACCGACATTATTCCATGTTATACGAAATTATCGATGAAATCAAAGAGCTTTTTGCAAAGCCATGGTTTCTGAAAGGTACAGAATACTACTGCACGATGAGTATGAGCGTGGTGCGTTTCCCAGACGAAGGAGAGCGCTTTGATGAATTGATAAAAAAAGCAGATGCAGCATTGTTTAATGCTAAAAATGCCGGTAAGAATCGTGTGTTTTTTTATGATGAGAATCATGATATCGGTTCTTATAAACGTTTGGATTTTGAGAAGAAGATGCGAAATGCGACCAAGAGTCATATAGAAGAGTTCGAAGTGTTCTATCAGCCAATCGTAGATGCAACATCAGAAGGAATTCCATGTATTGGCGCAGAGGCATTAGTCCGCTGGAATTCCGCAGAATTGGGATATGTGGAGTATGCAATAGAGGCGGAGCAGAAAGGCGCAATTTTATATATTGATTTGGATGACTTTAAGCATATCAATGATGGCTTGGGATATCAATACGGTGATGTGCTTTTGCAAAGTATTGCAGAGCAGTTGTTGAAAATTCCATGTGTGGAGGATAACTGTTACCGCGTAGGTGGGGATGAATTTTTAATTATTGTACAACACCGACATTATTCCATGTTATACGAAATTATCGATGAAATCAAAGAGCTTTTTGCAAAGCCATGGTTTCTGAAAGGTACAGAATACTACTGCACGATGAGTATGAGCGTGGTGCGTTTCCCAGACGAAGGAGAGCGCTTTGATGAATTGATAAAAAAAGCAGATGCAGCATTGTTTAATGCTAAAAATGCCGGTAAGAATCGTGTGTTTTTTTATGATGAGAATCATGATATCGGTTCTTATAAACGTTTGGATTTTGAGAAGAAGATGCGAAATGCGACCAAGAGTCATATAGAAGAGTTCGAAGTGTTCTATCAGCCAATCGTAGATGCAACATCAGAAGGAATTCCATGTATTGGCGCAGAGGCATTAGTCCGCTGGAATTCCGCAGAATTGGGATATGTATCGCCTGGCGATTTTATTCCGCTGGCAGAGTACTTGGGCTTAATTAATCCGATTGGTATGCATGTATTACGTGAAGCGTGCAAGCGTTGCAAATATTGGAACGATATGGGACAACCTGATTTTTTTGTGAATGTCAATTTGTCTGTAGTGCAGCTATTGCAGGCTGATATTGTAGAACAAATAACAAAAGTTGTTGAGGAGACCGGCATTATTCCGGAACATTTGCATTTAGAAGTAACAGAAGGTCTTGCAATTAATGACATGGAGCGCATGAAGCAGATTCTTGCAGACATTAAGAAGTTAGGAGTAAAAGTAGCACTTGATGACTTTGGAACGGGTTATTCTTCGTTGAATCATATACGTGAGATGCCGATTGATATCATTAAAATTGACAGATGTTTTATAGAGAATATAGAAAAAGATGATTTTGCAAAGTCATTTGTTAAGATGGTTACGGAATTGGCAAATGTAATTGGGGTAAGAACTTGTATCGAAGGTGTTGAACTGGCGGAGCAGGTGGAGATTTTAAGAAAATTGAATGTTCACATGATACAAGGGTACTTCTTCGGCAAGCCGATGCCTGTAGCTGAATTTGAAGAGAACTATCTATAAAAGGGCTGTAAAACGACTAATACGAA
>CAYMTX010000116.1:0-7315 GCA_964393475.1 uncultured Roseburia sp.
CTTTATGGGAAAAAGCAAACCTTACCATAGAAGAAGCTGCCGAATATAGCAATATCGGACAAAATAAAATATCGGAACTGTTACGAATGCCTAGGTGTCCGTTTGTATTGTATGTTGGCAGAAAGAAGTTAGTGAAAAGGAAAGAATTTGAGCGATTTATTGAAGCGAGTGTAGAAATATAAGGGCTTCGGATATATTGTTATTATCGCTAATTTCATAATTTTTCATTGAATTTGAAGTCCCATTATGGTAATCTATAAATTGCTATATTGGGGCTTCTTTTATGAAAGGAGCAACCTATGGGAAAAGATTTAAGAGGAAAGGAAATAGGAGAAGGAATTTATCAGCAACCGAATGGTACATACTGTGCTAGATTTGTTGATAAATTTGGAAAGCGAAAATCAAAACGCTCAAAGAAATTGCAGGAAGTAAGACAATGGATTGCGGATGCAACCTATATAGACGAACATAGCGATATAGAGCAGGCTACGAATATGCTAGTGGATGCGTGGTTTGATTATTGGATTGATATAAAGAAGAAAACAGTCAGACCAAATACTGTGAGGAATTATTCGGAACGCTATTATCAAAATATCCAAAAGGTAATTGGGAAAAAACTTCTGTCAGAAGTAAAGCCGATTCATTGCCAAAAGATTTTTACTAATATGGCAGAAGAAGGATATAGAACAAGTACGATATATCAAACGAGAATATCACTTTTTAATATGTTTGAGTTTGCTAAGGAAAATGATGTTATTATCAATAATCCTTGTAAGAAATCGGTTAAATGTGATATGGGGAAACCTTCTGAAAAGAAGGAAGCACTTACGATTGATGTACAAAAGCGTTTTTTAGAGTATGCAGAAGGTCAAAGCTATGAAAACCAGTTTCGATTTGTTTTACAAACTGGTTTAAGGACTGGAGAACTGGTAGGGCTTAAATGGGAAGATATTGATTTTGAAAATAAGACTTTAAAGGTTCAGCGGTCAATGGAGTATCGTTATAGTGTTGGTGTGTGGAGAGTGGGAGAACCAAAAAGCAAATCGGGTTATCGCACGATTCCTCTTACGGATGAAGCAATTAGAATTTTGAAAGAGCAAAAGGAAAAAAATAAAAAGATAAAAGTAATTTCTAAAGAATGGGCAGAGCAGGTTTTTTTGTGTCGCAAGGGAGAACCTATTAAGAACAGTACATATGATACTGCGTTGTTCAAAATCTGTGACAAGGCAGAAATAAAAAGATTTTCTATGCACGTACTTCGACATACTTTTGCAACAAGGTGTATTGAAGGTGGTATGATGCCGAAAACCTTGCAGAAAATACTCGGTCATTCAAATATAGGAATTACAATGAATTTATATGTTCATATAACAGAAGAAGAAAAACAAAGAGAGATTGATTTAGTGGCTAGTGCATTGAATGTAGGATAAAAGCCGATATAATTGTATGGCTCGTGGCACTCGATGTGGCACTCGGTAAAAAAACAAAATGCACAAACCCTATAAAATAAAGGATTTTTAAAAGGAGATAGATAAATATGAAATTAGGCATTGTGGGACTTCCAAACGTAGGAAAAAGTACCCTTTTTAACTCATTGACAAAAGCAGGCGCAGAATCAGCAAACTATCCATTCTGTACAATTGACCCGAATGTAGGTATCGTTACTGTACCGGATGAACGCTTGAAGCTGCTGGGCGATTTGTACCATTCTAAAAAAGTTACTCCGGCAGTGATTGAGTTCGTTGACATTGCAGGTCTTGTAAAGGGTGCGAGCAAAGGCGAAGGTTTGGGTAATCAGTTCCTTGCAAACATTCGTGAAGTAGATGCAATCGTACATGTTGTGCGTTGCTTTGAAGATGGTAACGTTGTACATGTTGATGGTAACATTAATCCGGCAAGAGATATTGAGACAATCAATTTTGAATTAATCTTTTCTGATATTGAGATTCTGGAACGCCGTATTGCAAAGGTTGCAAAACAGGCTAGAATGGATAAGACATTAGCGAAAGAATTAGAATTGTTGGAGGGTATCAAAGCACATCTGGAAGCCGGAAACATGGCAAAATCTTTTGAAGTTCCGGAAGATGAGGATTTAGAGGCATTATTTGCTTCTTACAATCTTTTGACTGCCAAACCGACCATCTATGCGGCAAATGTTGCGGAAGATGATTTGGCTGATGATGCAGCGAACAATCCGCATGTACAGGCAGTACGCAAACTTGCGGCAGAGGAGAACAGTGAAGTATTTGTTATCTGTGCGCAGATTGAGCAGGAAATTGCAGAATTAGAAGACGATGAGAAAGCAATGTTCTTAGAGGATTTAGGCTTATCAGAGTCAGGTCTCGATAAATTAATCAAAGCAAGCTACAGCCTGCTCGGATTAATCAGCTACCTGACATCCGGCGAGGATGAGACAAGAGCCTGGACGATTAAGAAGGGAACCAAAGCTCCGCAGGCAGCAGGTAAGATTCACTCAGATTTTGAACGTGGATTTATCCGTGCGGAAGTAGTGAACTATCAGGATTTACTGGACTGTGGAAGTATCGCCGCAGCAAAAGAAAAAGGACTGGTAGGCTTAGAGGGTAAGGAATACGTCGTAAAAGATGGGGATGTAATTTTATTCCGCTTTAATGTGTAATATCAGAATTGGCAGATTTTAATGGTTTGTGAAGCGTAATTGTGAAGTACTGAATAATTACGAATTTATTAAAAAGTAACGCATATTCTTTTCTAAGAAGATAATGCAGCTATGTAGAATACAAGTGTTTGCGGAAATAACGCAAACGGTAGTTCGATGGCAGCAGTCGGGAGAAGAATATGCGTTTTTGTGATTTACAGCAAAAAGAAGTGATAAATGTCTGTGATTGTAAGTGTTTAGGTTCGGTTTGTGATTTGGAGTTTGATGAAAAAGATGGATTTATTACATCTTTGATAGTGCCGGGACCCGGCAAAATTTTAGGCTGTTTCGGCAGGGATTTTGAATTATGTATTCCGTGGTGTAATATTGTGAAAATCGGACCGGATATTATTTTGGTGAATATTGATGAAAAGGAAGTCAAACATAAATTAGGTTGACAAGATAGTAGTGCGTATACTACAATATGAAGTGTGTGGATGTTTTCTGATATACACGATATATGAAAGATACATTTGCGGAGGTGGCTTATGAAGTGCTCTTTTTGTGGAAGTGACAATACGAGAGTAATTGATTCCAGACCGGCAGACGATAATACTTCAATTCGTCGTCGCAGACTTTGTGATGATTGTGGGAAACGTTTTACGACATATGAGAAAGTTGAGACAATTCCGCTTATCATTATTAAGAAGGATAATAACCGTGAGCAATACGACCGTGCTAAGATTGAAGCGGGTGTTTTGCGTGCATGTCATAAGAGACCTATTTCTGCAGATCAGATTAATCACCTTGTCGATGAAGTTGAGACTGAGATTTTTAATCGGGAAGAGAAAGAAGTTTCAAGTACCTTAATCGGAGAGATTGTAATGGATAAGATTAAGGATTTAGATTCGGTGGCTTATGTTCGTTTTGCATCAGTATATCGTGAATTTAAAGACGTTGACAGCTTTATGAGTGAGCTGAAGAAGATGTTGGCGCATTAATTTAAGTTTGAAAAAAGGTAGGGGAGGCAGTGACGATTGCCGCCCCTTTTTTGGAGGAATGATGTTAGAACGTTTTTATCCGGATGAATATATGGATTCGACTTATCAGATTGATTTCGAAAAGTATTATAAGGAAGGGTACCGCGGAGTAATTTTTGATATAGATAATACACTGGTTCCGCACGGTGCACCTGCCGATGAGCGGGCGGTGGCATTGTTTGAACGCCTCAGGCAAATCGGATTTTCAAGTACACTGTTATCGAATAACAAAGAACCTCGTGTGAAGATGTTTTTTGATGGTGTGTGTGCAGATTATTATATTTATAAAGCGGACAAGCCAAGTCGCAAAAATTATGAGAAAGCAATGCAATTGATGAATTGTGATAAAAGAAATACTTTGTTTGTGGGGGATCAGATTTTTACAGATGTCTATGGTGCGAAGCGTACAGGAATTTATGGTATTCTTGTAAAACCGATTCATCCGAAGGAAGAGATTCAGATTGTATTGAAGCGTTATTTAGAGAAAATTGTTTTATTTTTCTATCAGAGAAGCAGGAAGAATTAGAAAAAATATAGTACAGTATAAATGTGCGGAATAATAGGGAGGAAATGTTATTATGAAAATTGCAATCGGTAATGACCATGCAGCAACAGCGTTAAAGTTTGAGATTATGGAGTACGTAAAAGGGCTCGGTCACGAAGTAATTAATTTTGGCACGGATACGAATGAAAGCTGCGATTATCCTTTATACGGTGAGAAGGTTGGACGTGCAGTAGTGGCAGGGGAAGCTGACTGTGGTATTTTAATCTGTGGTACAGGTGTTGGAATTTCAATTGCTGCCAACAAAGTAAATGGTGTACGTGCAGCAGTTTGTTCAGACAGTACAACAGCCAGACTGGTAAAAGAGCATAACAATGCCAATATTCTTGCGTTTGGTGCAAGAATCGTAGGTTCTGAATTGGCAAAAGATATGGTAAAGGCATATTTAGAGGCAGAGTTTTTGGGTGACAGACATCAGAGACGTGTGGATATGTTTGCAGAGATAGAGAGAAGAAATTAGTTAACAGTATTAGTAACAATTAGTAACAGTTCTAAAAAAAGACTTGAAATATAGAACCTTTTATTGTAAAATATAACAACGAGAGCCAAGGGGCTCGTATGCGATTTTTAAGGAGGAAGAATTCATGATTTCAGCAGGCGATTTCAGAAATGGTATCACTATTGAATTAGAAGGCAACATTTTTCAGATTATCGAATTCCAGCACGTTAAACCAGGTAAAGGTGCAGCATTCGTTAGAACAAAATTAAAAAATATCAAGAGTGGTGGTGTAGTTGAAAAAACTTTCAGACCTACAGAGAAATGTCCACAGGCTCGTATCGACCGTAAAGATTATCAGTATTTATATGCTGATGGTGATTTGTTCTACTTCATGGACGTAGAGACATATGACCAGATTGCATTATCCGCTAACGATATCGGTGATGCATTGAAATTCGTAAAAGAAAACGAAATGTGTAAATTATGCGCACACAATGGCAGCGTATTCTCAGTAGAACCACCATTGTTCGTTGAGTTACAGATTACAGATACAGAACCAGGTTTCAAAGGTGATACAGCTACAGGTGCTACAAAACCGGCTGTTGTTGAGACAGGTGCTACAGTATACGTTCCATTGTTCGTAGAACAGGGTGATACAATCAAGATTGATACACGTACAGGTGAATACTTATCACGTGTATAATCTTTTTGAGTGAAAATTGATTACAGTTAATCACAATAAAAGCTAGGAGACTTAAGTTTCCTAGCTTTTTTCTTATGTGCAGTTTTACTTAAAAGTGATTAAAATTATACAATTGGTAACACGTTGGTAACGCGTTGGTAACAAAAACACAGAAAAAAGTTAATTAATCAGTTTGATATAATTATGCAGTTCCTCAACAGAAATATGGGTATAGGTATTATATAAAATACTCTCCGGTGTATGCCCCATGAGACGCTGCATATACAGTTGTGGGATGCCTGCAGCAGTGCCGCGGGTGGCGAAAGTATGTCTAGTATCATGGAATTTGTGTTCCACTTCCAGATTTTTATTAATTCGTTTAAGATTCCGGGCCACAAAGTTATTGTATGTGATAACGGAACCAAAATATGATACTGCATTTCTGGTACAGCTGATAAATTTAATACGGGTACATATAAGAAGAACCGGCAGGCACTAGGCTTTCCGGTTCTTCTTATTTTCAATAGAGTCGTGAACAAATTGGTCTACAATTTTTTGAGATTCAGGACTGAGTTGCTGATACGTTTTAACAAAGTCCAGAATAGCCTGATAAAATACACTGTCTTTATCAGTGAGTAATCCTTCTACAAGAGCAGCAGTCTCATCCTCCGGAATAACAAGTATATCCTCTGTTCCATCACGCCGCCATTCTTCAGACACATTAAATTCTCGACAGATGGATTTAAACATCTGGTCGGGAAGTTTGTTTGTATCACTTTCCCATTGACGTACAGTATTTTTTTATCGGCACATCTAGGTGCAAGGGTACAAAGACCGGGACAGCCCGAACTGGCAGGACATGATAATTGGCAGTGACATGTATTCAAGCGTCATGGAAGTGAACCGGGCTACCCAAATCTGGCAGAAGCGACAGGCTATGATATAGCAGAGAACGGTGTCGGAATCAACATAAATATGCTGGGGCTTCATGGTTACGGGTGCAGGCATTCACACGCTGCATGGGATAAGCGTTTAAGGAATGATTATTTTGACAAAGATGGTAATCCGAGGATTGAGGCGGAAGAGAACAGAAAAGAATATGAACGGCAGCAGAAACAGAGAGTAATGGAGCGTGCCATCCGCAAGACGAAGCGGGAGCTCCTTGTAAAGCAGTCTGAGATAAAGATGGTTGCAGAGACGGATGTAAAAGAAATGTTGCAGTAGCAGTATGATGGCCTTTCCTATAAGCTCCGCACCCAGAATGAGAAATACCAGCAGTTCTGTACAGAGAATAAGATGAAAATGCAGTATGACAGACTGAAAGTAGCAGGATTCAAACGGCAGCAGGCGGCACAGGCAAATGGAAGGGCAACGGCTTATGAGAATGAAGAATATAAGATATTTAAAAATAATCTTTGGAAAAATATGGTAAGTAAAGAAGAGTATTTAAACATAATGAGTAACAAAGTTGAAAAAAAGATATTTATTCATTATGCTGATTCTATAAAGCGCGGTCATGTTTCGCCACTGGCAAGTTATTCTTTGTATCATGAAATAGCTATGGAATTAGAGGGAAAATGCGTTGGACTTTTAACTGCTAATGGGATAAAATTAAAAGCGAAATCACTTCATTGCATAGACCGGGTTATCGGTTCAGTCGAACAGAGAAGAAGTGGGGTGTCTATTGATGAAATACTAGAAACACTTACATCAAAAGAAGCAAAGATTATGCCGGTTAAATGTTCAGAAGGAAAGCGTAGTCAGAGATTTATTTATAAAAATGCAGAAGTGACAATAAATCCAATTACTAAAACTCTGATTCAGGTAAATCCACATCATAGGAGGAGATAATAACATGATTATTGACGAAAAAAATATATTGGTATTGGAAAACAAATACATGCCGGATATTCGCAAATTGGTAGATGATGACAATATTAATGAAATTTTAGACAGACTGGATGATATGATTATT
>CAYMTX010000117.1:0-7028 GCA_964393475.1 uncultured Roseburia sp.
AACCTGCACGGTCTCCCACCAGAACCTAAATCTGGCGCGTCTGCCAATTCCGCCACACCCGCAGACACTTACTTAGTATAGCGTGACAACGCCCAAAAAGCAAGTGTTTTTTCATCATGCCTGCATCATTCTCACCAGTTCTTCCAGTTCCTCGCCGGATTTCTTGGCATTCTCATAATCAGAAACCTTTAATAAACCTTCTATCCGAAGCTCTAACTGTTTCTTTTTCTGCTCCATCTCCAGATAATCTCTGTCAAAGTGATTTTCATAAATCATTTTTCTGAAAGAACGGATACGCATTTTCCGAATCGTCTTCTCTTCCACCCAAAGAACATAATCCACACAGTTTGCAATACTGTAGAAATCATGGGATACCATAAGCACCGCTCCTTTGTATTCCGCCAGTGCTTTTTCCAATGCCTGCTGGGAATACGTATCCAGATGGCTTGTCGGTTCATCTAACAATAATAGATTTGCCGGTTTACATCCAATCTTCGCCAGTTGAAGCAAATTCTTTTCTCCACCGGACAGAACATCTATTTTTCGATCCAAATGCTCCTCATCAAAACAATAATCCGCCAGATAATCTATCATCTGCTTCTTTGTATCAAAACCTAACTCTTCCATTTCTTTCGAAATGGTATTCGTTTCGTTCAGTGTCTCACCATGAATCTGTGAGAGGAAACCGATTTGCACATCATCCGAAATGTGAATTGCAGGATTCTGATTTGCAAAAATCTCTCGCAGTAACGTTGTTTTTCCGGTACCATTGGAACCTACAATCGCAATTTTTTCTCCTTCGTGCAGTTCAAAAGAAACATTTTCTAAAAGCAATTCTTCAAAACTAAGAGAATAGTTCTCTACGGAAAGCAATACTCTCCTATCTTCGCTTGAAGTTTCTGCAACCTCCATCGTCACCTGCGTATTTTCCTGTGCACGCTCATATTCTTCCCCTAAGTGCTCTTCCGCAGACTTCTGACCGTTCATGCCACACACCGGCAACGTAATTTTCGGCTGACGGATATTTACAAACGGTTCTTTAATTCTTCGTGCCTCTAAACGTGCAAGTTGTGTAGCCTTTGCCTTTAAAGAACGCCCTTTCTGTGCGCTGTCAATCTTTGTTGCCTCATTCCGCAAACGGTCAACCATTTTTCTGGTACGTTCGATTTCTTCTAAATCCTTCGCCGCCAATTCCTGCAATTCAATCTTCTTTAACAAAAGTGCCAGATTATACTCCGTATAATTACCGTCAAATTCCTGAATATCCGCATTTTCCAAATGAAGAATCTTATCGAAACAGTGATTCAGCAGATAGCGGTTATGTGTTACCACCAAAAGCGTACCCTTATGCGCATTTATCAAATCCCGCAGACCATTGAGATTATGAAAATCCAAAAAGACATCCGGTTCATCCATAATCAAAAGTCCCGGTTGCAAAATCATCTGTTTAATAATCTGAATCAGCTTAAACTCACCACCGGACAATTTTTCCAGTTCCAGATGCTCCAGTTTTGTCAGTCCCGCAATTTTTAACTGCTTATGAATATTCGACTCGTAATGGTCTCCGTCCATCGCAGCAAATTCATCCAAAACCTTCTGATATTCTTCGTAAACCGCGTCTAAATCGTCCGCTGTCGCCATCTGTTCACAAAGTCTTGCATTTTCTTCCTGATTTTTTACAAATTCCTCACTTAAAAACTCAAAAACAGTAATCTTACGGTCCTTATTCGATTTTGCAACCTGACTCACGTAACCAATACGCAGATTCTCATCTTTACTGATTTTTCCATCATACAGATATTCGTCCGTGTTCATCAGCATATCAATCAACGTTGTCTTTCCGGTGCCGTTGCTGCCGATAAATGCACAATGCTGTCCTTCTTCCAGCGAAAATGAAATATTTGTATATAAATCTTTATCCGCAAAGGAAAAAGATAAATTTTCTACTTTTATCATTTACTTCTCCTTATGAAAAGGCGGGAATTACTTCCCGCCATCCATATATCCTAATTAATAAGTCAAACCAAAGTTCAATTCATAATAATTGCCTGCTGCATCACGGTAAGCATATGCTTTGCCGTTCTCATCCTTCAGTGCATCCGGCATATATTTATCTTTGTCATAACCCGGAACATCGTTCGGGCTTACACATACACCCTCTGCATTTACTGCAAGTACTTCATCCCCACGCGGCATTGTAATCGGGAGCTTGCCGACCGGAGCAAATCTGCCGAATACCACATCTAAAGTCGCTGACGGATAAGTATCATAGCCTAATATCAATACATCTGCATGAGGCTCTACATTGCCAAGTAACCATGCAAGCACTACGTTGACATTTGCGATTACCTTACCACCGTTTGCATGAACCGCTGCCGCAATTTCAGCGATACGGTTCGCACCTGATAATGTTGTCTCTTCATGTGTTCCTTCCATCGGGCGACAGAATTCATCTACATCTGTCACCATTTTACCTTCACAGATATCTAATTCCAGATATCCTTTTGTTGCAGTAAAATATGCACCGGACTTCGGATTCAGCATTAAAATCGCATAATCTGCTTCTGCCGGATTATCTGTCAGTGTCACTGCAGAGAGCATTTCTTTCAAGCCCTTTGTAAGTTCAACTGCTTTCTCCGGTGACTGATGGAATGCTTCTGCATATACCTTTTTGCCTTCCAGCTTCTCTGCTGTAAGCGGTAATGTACCGTCATTCTTAAGAAGTGTCACACTCTTGCGGTGTGCATCCATTGCCTTATCCCAGTCTTCCTGTGTAGAAGCCACTTCCACTGCCGCTTTCGGATCGCGGTAAGTATCTTCAAACAAACCAAGTTCAAACATTCCTTTTAATGTACGCGCAACTGCACGATTTAATGCCTCATCTGTCAATACTAATTCTTCTTTTGTGAAACCTTCCGGTACTTCATGTGTATCATAATAATCATTTTTGCCACGATTGTAAGCTTCCATACCAAGCTCCTGATCGAAGTTACCACTGATGACATCCACACCGGAATGATTTACTGCAAAACCGATACGTTCTGCCTTATCAAGCATCTCAACACCCCAGCACATATTATGCACAATACCGGTATCGGAGTTGATATAACCTTTAAAGCCCATCTCATTGCGGAGAAGTCCGTCAATTAATGGTTTATTATAAGCAAAGCCAAATGGCTGCATCTCAATTTCTTTCCCGTTTACAACCTGCGGCGCACTCTTTTCTTTGGCAGGTTTTGCATAATACGGCATGATTGCTGCTGCATTCTTGTCAGCAGATACCTGAAAGCCCGGAAGATGATATTTCTCTAAGCTACCCGGTGTCTGATATACGTTCCACTGACCTGCTTTGTAATGCGGATCGTAACCATTCTCACGCGCACCACCGCCCGGGAAATGCTTCATTGTCAATGCAACACCGTCTGTCGTTACACCTTCTTCACTTCCCTGTACGATTGGAATCATATGCTCCGCAATCTTACAGATTAAATCCGTATCTTCACCAAATGTACCATAAGAACGCTGCCATCTTGGGTCTGTCATAACGTCTACCATATACATGTAACCTTTACGAAGGTTCGAAGCATTCCATGAACGGCGGATACAGTCAGAAAAATCATCTACGATACCCAAATCGCCGGTACCCTTTACTGCCGCTGCAATACCCATTGTACCCGGCCATGAAGCAAAAACACCGGATGCGTCATTCATACCGAAAACCGGTTCTGCATACTCGTTACGTGAATTAGAAGCCGCCATAACAGGTACAAAATGCTCACATTCCTCTGCCAGTGACTGTAACTGGTTCATATAATCTGCCAAATCGTCCGGTTTCGCATTTGCACGTAAAATAATGTGACGTGCCCACCACTCTTTTAATAATTTAGAAGTTCCCGGAATATACTGCTCACCGAAAATATTCGTTACTGTATGTTCTGCTTCATCCAGTGTTCCCGATTCATCCAGCATGTACTCCGGAATCTCTGTGCTTCCCATAGAAAGCGGTGCCGGATATTTACCCATACGCCAGTCTGAAATAAAGAGCTGACCAACTTTCTCCTCGGTTGTCAGAAGCTCTACATATGCTTTTGCACGTTCTTCTGCCGGAAGTCTCCAATCATTTACCTTTGACACTTCCCCCGTGCCATCAATATCTTTAAAATATAAGCCATCTTTTTCGATGATGTTACGGGATACGGTACTTACCTTTTTCCCATTCGGATTCTCATAAACTTTGTAATTGTCACTTGCTTTTGCCGCCATAGCTCTCCTCCTTCATAAAATAGCTTATGTCACGAAACGGCCTGCCACACTAACGCAGACCATTACATAAATTATAACAGAATTTTAGTTCTTCTGTAAAGTTTTTACTACACTCAGTTACTCTAAGTTCTCCCAGTCGATTTTTTCCGTCTTGTAAAAATACTTATCGTCCCGCTCACCGATTTCGCGTAGTACTTTACACGGATTTCCGACTGCTACTACATTGGCAGGAATATCCTTCGTCACTACACTGCCTGCACCAATCACACTATTATCTCCAATCGTCACACCCGGAACAACCACAGTATTTGCACCAATCCATACATTATTCCCAATATGTATATCCTTATTAAACTGATATGCTTTTTCCCGAAGCCCCGGCTGAATCGGGTGATTCGGAGTTGCAAGTGTTACATTTGGCCCGAACATCACGCAATCTCCCACATAAATCTCCCCATCATCTACACATGTCAGACAGAAATTCGCATAGACATTATTTCCAAAATGCACATGCTTATCTCCCCAGTTTGCATAAAATGGTGGTTCGATGTAGCAATTCTCGCCTACCTCTCCCAGCATTTCTTTCATAATCTCTGCTCTTTTCACACTTTCCGAAGGGCGCGTTGCATTAAAATCATATAGTTTTTCCAGACATTTCACCTGTTCATCCATGATTTCACTATCCCCTGGATTATAAATCAAACCTGCTGCCATTCTCTCTCTTTGTGTCATTGTATAACTCCCCCTTTTCTAAAATTATATCATTTCTTTCCTATACTACAATAGAAAAATCTATTGCTTTTTTTCACTGACAATGACATAATACAAATATAAACATATATGATAAGGAGGACTGATTGTATGGATATTGCAAATGTAAGTTCCGCTTTAAATACTGTATCGTCTTATAACATCGGCACCTCTGTAGGTGCAACAACACTTCCTGAAGTAGTAAGTGTTGCCGTACTTGACATGACTATGGAATTGAATGAGCAGTTAAATGCACAGATGATGAAAATGATGGAACACTCTGTTACACCGCATCTCGGCAGCAATGTTGATATGTATATTTAGCTTTGAATGTGAAAAGGCTGACACTTTCACGAATATTCATTCGTGAAAGCGTCAGCCTCATTTTTTTATCTCATAGTCTTTTACCCAGTCAATCAAATAAGATGAAATCGTAACCGTAATCAACGAAAAAACAATCCGCATCACCGGAATATAGGTCAACGATAACAACAACACGGTTATATCCGTAAACAAGTAAGAACGAGATAAACGCCAGTGGAGTGTATGAGAAATCGTCAATGCCAAAGCATCATCACCACCACTTGAGCCGCCCTGTCTTATAATCAATCCAACTCCGATTCCCACAAATAGCGCACCCAATATAGCCGCAAGCAACGGATAAGCAGACAAGTCCGGAAGCATCGGCGGAAACAGCTCCCATATTTTATAAAATCCCGAAACAAACAACGTAGAGAGAATCGATATTTTGATAAACTTTCCACCCAAAAATTTGTAAGCCAGTACATAACAGGCAATATCAAGCACCGGCGTAATATAAGCAGGCGAAACCTTTAGCCAATGTTCCACAAGCAACATCAAACCAATAATTCCGCCTTCTGTTATGTTTGTGCGTTGGTGAATATTGTGAATGCCAAACGAACATATCATTGCTCCGAGCATAATCAATAATATCTTCTTCATCGACAAACCATCTATCAATTTATTCCAAAGGGTAACTATATGCTGTTTCAATCCAGTATCCTCCTTGATAACATCGCATTTTTATGCTACGATTATAAACTATATAGTAACTATACAGTCAAGGGGCGTTATGAAAAATTTATTTTCAATCGGTGAACTTTCCAAACAACAGAATATTTCTCGTCAGACTTTGATTTTCTATGATAAAATCGGTCTTTTTTGTCCTGCTTATGTTGATCCTGAGAATGGCTATCGCTATTACAGTTCCAATCAGCTTGACTATTTAGACACAATCTGTATTATGAAAAAAATCGGTTTTTCTCTGGATGAAATCAAAACACATATGAAAAGCTATACTATTGATCACTCCATTGTTGCATTACGTAAACAGCTTACTGCGATTGACCGTCAAATTAGGGAATTACAAATGATTAAAAGTCGCGTTGAACATCGTTGCCTACAGTTAGAGCACTCTGTTTCTATTCGTGACAGCATTGATACCGTTGCCTTGGAAAATGTAGAAAAACAATATATTTTGCTTCAGGAAGTCAGTGCACCTCATACTTTGGAAATGGTCAGCATTGCTACAAAAGAGTGTTTTGTTCGTTCTTTCAAAGAACAACTTCCAATCTTCTTCCAAAGCGGTGCCATTGTACCTTATGACCATATTCAGCATGGCAGATATACCGAAGCATCTTTCGTATTTTTACCGATTGAAAAAACAAACGCGGTCAAGGGTGTTATGGAACTTCCTGCAGGACAATGCGTATTCACCTATCATACCGGAGATTACCTTTCAATCGGCAAATCCTATGAACGCATTTTATCGTATTGCCAAAATAATCATTTGCATATTATTTCCGACTCATATGAGTTCGCAATCAATGATTATCTTTCAACCGGCGATGAAAGTGAATATATTACCAAAATACTATTCTATATAAAGCCAAAAAAAATGGAAGTGTTGTAAATTCAACACTTCCAAAATTTTATTTAATGAGACATCGGGGATTCGGTCTTCGCTCCGCTTCGGTCCGCGCAAAACCGAGGTC
>CAYMTX010000118.1:0-6884 GCA_964393475.1 uncultured Roseburia sp.
GCGTTGCGTTGCGTTGCGTTGCGTTGCGTTGCGTTGCGTTGCGTTGCGTTGCGTTCAGGATTATCCTACGTATACTCATACCCTGTCAATCTCCCCTTCCTAAATATCCTATATTATAGCAGACTTTCGGGGATTTGTCACCTTTCGACATAAATTTATTCTTTGCGATAAACTCTTACAAAATCTACTTCCATTTGCACCGGGAATTCGGTATTTGCAGTATCTGCTTCCGGATCAAAATTACCACCGATTGCTACATTCAGAAGAATATAAAACGGTACGTCAAACGGTGCTCCGTCCGGATATAATTCCCCTTTGGCATTTTTCGCATACCATTCTGTCAACGTATAATAACATTCTCCGTCTACATACCAGCGGATTTCTTCCGGTTCCCACTCGATTGCATAAGTATGGAAATCTGTAATGTCTGTTCCCTCCTCAAATACATACACCTCTCCGGAGTACACATTTTTCGGCCATGCCTGCCCATAATGTGCTGCACAGCTGCATTGTCCCGGCAGTCGTCCTTTTGCTTCCATAATATCTATTTCACCTGATGCCGCCCATGTTCCATAAATGGAGCTGTCAACCGGCAGCATCCAAAATGCCGGCCAGATACCCTCGCCAACCGGACATTTTATTCTCGCTTCCACTCTTCCATATGTTGTTCCAAATAATAATTCACCACTATTTTTCAGCGTGCGGATTCGACCGGAAGTATATACATTTCCTTCTTTCATGGCAGTTATAATCAATTTCCCGTCTTCTACCCGGACATTCTCTTCGCGACTTAAATAAAACTCCCACTCATCATTTCCCCAGCCGGAATTACCATACTCACCACCGTTGCCATACTGATAATCCCACTTAGTCAAATCCAGTGTGTCTCCGTCAAATTCATCATTCCATACCAGTGTAAATCCTTCATCTGTTTTATCTAATTTGTCTTCATACTTCCCACTTTCCTGTTCCTTTGCGCTGCATGCAGAAAAACCCAATAATACGATTGTCATAAAAAAAATCCCCAAAAATTGTCTTCCTCTCATTCTCCATCTACGCTCCTTTGCTTTCTATCATACTATTTTAGAAGTATTGATACGAAAAACAAGGTGCGAAATTTTGAATTGGTATCCAGAATTTATTTTTGGGGATTTTTCAATTATCATGTCCTATATAACTACTTCAACTCAACATTATTCACTTCTACTTTAAACATTAGGAAATGCTCTGCTTCAGCTGATGCATGATGTTTCTGCAAAATCGGAGTTTCTTCATACATCTTTTGTTTTAATGCCTTATCGTCACATTCTGTTGCTATGCCGGTTATCCTAATCCACTCTCTGGATTTCGGTTTCTTTGCAATAATCTGTATATGTTCATTTTCTCTCATTTGCTTATGTGCCTGATTCATGTCATTGGTCGCAAGATATAAATCTTCTCCCACCTCCATTACAGCCCCAAAAGGTCTTCCTGCCGGATAATCTCCGTTCACTGTTAACACAAAAAATATGCCACATTCTTTTAAAAATTCATAAGCTTTACTCATGTTACACCATCCTTCCAACACCGTTTTCAAAAATCCATTTACGCATCGTATGTCCTTTTATTGTTTCTGCCGAAACAAGATTCTCTATTTCATCAACTGTAGTTTCATCTAGTTTTGTATTTATAGCCTTTAAGGAGCTTAAAAAATGCTCTGATCTGGTCGTTCCAATCAGTGACAGCACATTATCATACTTTGCCTGTGTCCATGCCATAGCAAGTTCACTCATTGTAAGTCCCTGCTTCCCTGCACTTTCAGCAAATGCATTTAGAATCTGCAGATTATGTTTCTTGTTAAACGGTGACAATATTCCTCTCATCATCATCGGATTAGACATACCGCCATTTATTACTTTATCTGTTAAAACGCCATGTCCCACTGCACCATACACCACAACCTGTATACCAAGCTCTTTTGCTGTAGGAATTAATTCCTTTTCTATTTCACGACTGAGTAAAGAATATTCCACCTCAACACTATGTACCGGATGAATCTTATGAGCTCTTCTAAGCGTATCTGCATCTACTTCTGATAAGCCGATATTCTTTATCAATCCCTCTTCCTTCAACTTTACCAATTCCGTCATAACAGCTTCTACCGGAATAGTAACATCCTGCCTTGCCGGCTGGTAGAGATCTACATACTGAAGTCCCATTTTATCAAGTGCCGCCTCTAATTGCGGTCTGATATTTTCAGGTCTTACATCCAGTGTTGTTCCGGTAAGCCCAAAGGTTACACCAAATTTAAGTGAAACAAAATTCTCTTCCCTTGGCACATCTTTTAATGCCTCACCCAATACCACTTGTGATTCCCCTTTTTGATAGAAATCACCTGTGTTAAAGATATGAATACCATTTTCCATTGCTGTCTGAATGGTCCGGATTGAACTTTCTTTGTTTTCAAAATTCATACCCATAGTTCCAAGTGCCAGTTTTCCTATACCGTTCATACTTTGCCTCCTAACGATTAACAAACATTCCTATCGCAAATATCACACACAAATGTGCCGGATAGTATAAATAAAATAGTTTCTTTAATCTAAATCTTCCCCTTTGATAGTTGTACATTCCAATTAACGGAATTGCCAACAGACAAAACCATTGAATACCGCCATAAAATGCAGATAATGCAAGAAGCCCCACTGTAAATACGAATAGTCTGAGTTTCTTGCTTTTTGCGAAATAACAGACAACCGGAATCCATATTCCCACTATATTATAATCAATATCATAATCTGTTTTGTCCAAAACTTCCGGCAGCCCCAGGCACAGAAATGTTGTAGCCAAAATAACCAGGCCCGCATATATCCAATACTTCATTTTCTGCTCATCTTTTGCTTTATCAAGCACATAGATGAGTATAATCGCCAATGTAAAGGATATAAAAACAGATTGATACAAAGATTTGACAACAACAAAAGACACAATCTGCATGCCGATTCCCAGCAGCGCTATCTGCAATAAATATCTCAAACGATTCCGGGTATACCTGCACCCTTCTGCAATCATAAATGCAAAAATCGGAAAAGCGATTCCTCCAACCAGACGCATCCATTCATATTCCGGAAACAACATAAGCCCCGCATGGTCTATCGTCATCGCAATAAGTGCTATTATTTTTAACGTATTCGCCGACATATCTCCTCCCTAACCTTCCAATTTTCACTCCTACCAAACTCATACTTTCTCTTATCATTTGTGCTCATAGCTCTATTATTCCATTAATTTGGTCAATAACATACACAGTTGTTCTCTTTCTTCCTCACTCAAATTCTTTGTCATCATTTCTTCCAGATATTGCTCTGCCGAAAGCAGTTCTTCTTTTCTGTCCAACGCCTGCTGTGTTAATACAAGCTGTTTTACACGCCGATCATCTTCCTTTGCCACACGGGAAATCAACCCCTTTACTTCGAGTTTCTGTACCAGTCCTGTCACCGTCGGGTTTGTCATGTTAAATTTAGCTTCAATATCTCCCTGACAAATCACCTGATTTGAATGATAAAGCACAAGCATAATTTTAAACTGACTGGCCGTAAGGTCCTGCTGCGCAAGTAACTGATTGGAATACTTGTCAAATAACAATGATGCCTTTTTGATTAAAATCGATAATTTTGCAATTGCCATTTTCCTTCTCCTATCCCCGATTTTATATATTTCATGTTTTGCCCTTGCAAAAATATAGCTTCCTATGTATTATAACATAGGAAGCTATATTTTCAACTCTTTTGTCATATCTCTATACCGGATTTTAGTCCGGCACCGGAGATTGCCGAAAATCCATAAAAGAGCGGAAAATAAAAAATATAAAAGACAGAAAAAAGGAGAAACCTCTATGACAAACGAAGAACTCAAGTTTTATCCGAACCATCCCTCCGACACCAAAACACATCAAATCGAAACCTCTGCAATGCCGGTTTTAGCTCAGGATGCACCATTTGATGTCAAAATTCTCTGCGATGAATTTGCCGCAGATGCAGACAGCTTCTTTGCCAAATACGCCGATAAACGCTTTGAAGTTACCGGCATTGCAAAAAAAATAGGTCCTGACATCCATAATAAACCATCGATTGAAATTTCAGACAGCATAAACGGTAAGACCTATGCACTGGTAATCTTTCCGACAAACGAGCATTATAGCAAAGTAAAAACCGGTGACACTGTAATTGTTCGTGCCAATTATCTTGTCATGAGTAACCATTATGGTACCGTCATGAAATTCAGCGAACTGATTTCTGTAACAAAATGAAGATTTTAAGAATAGTATCAATTGTTCTGGCTTGTGTAACGCTTATATCCTGTACAACGCCAGACACAGCCAACGAGGAAGAAACCATGAAACAACCCGAAAAAATCATATTAAATTACCCTCTGTTTGACGGTGAAAAAGTAATCGAAAACGCATCTGTCGAACTAGAAAACGGCATAATTACCGCAGTAAACGAATCCGAAACCGTTGACACGAATTATTTTCTTATGCCGGGTCTAATTGATGCCCATACACACATGAATACAGAGAAACAAATCGAAGTAATGCTAGCAAACGGTGTTACCGCCACTTGTGATGTCGCTGCATCAGACTCACTCATTGCAAACTCCGAACAATTTACAATTATTCCATCTGCCGGTATGACAATGGGAACACTGAGTGGAAAATCCTATGTAAACAAAGCAATAAACGCCGGCGCAGCATATATCAAAGTGCTTCTCATGGAACCGAATCTGATGCCGAAAGGTGTTCTGAAAGATATCTGCCAAACCGCACACGAAAATGGACGCAAGATTGCCGTTCACGCAGTCTCTGTTAAGGCTGTACAAATGGCCGTTGACTGCGGTGCAGACATTCTGATACACGTTCCTCTGAAGGAAGCCTTTCCGGAAGAACTTGCAGAAACGATTGCGCAAAAAGAAATTGCTGTTGCTCCCACGCTCATCATGATGGAAACTTTTGCACACAGTGACAGAAACGGATATCTTCCGGAGCATTACAAAAATGCAGAAAATGCCGTTCGTCTGCTTCACGAACACGGAGTACAAATTCTTGCCGGCACTGATGCAAATAATGGTTCATTTGCGCCCGCAGTAGAATATGGTACGTCTATGCATCGTGAAATGGAGTTGCTGACACAATGTGGCATGACCCCTACAGAAGTTCTGGCAAGTGCAACGGGCAATGTTGCAAAAACATTTGAAATCGACAATCTTGGCATGGTTACCGAGGGTAAAAAGGCAGTGCTGCTGCTCATTGAAGGAAGACCGGACAAAGATATAACTGATACAAGAAAAATCAAACAAATATGGATTGACGGACAGCCGATCTTATGAGGTGAGAAAGTATGAAAATTATTACAATCGAAGAACATCTGGCAGGTGCACCAATCAATATGCATCTGGCAAAATACTCAGCAAAAGACGCGCCTTATACAGCGATGGCGCACGAAGCAGGAAGACCTTATGATGCAGATCCTGAGCTTTTTGGTGATTTGGACAAGCGACGTATTGAGGATATGGATCAGCATGGTATCACAAAGCAAATTCTTTCCTGCCCTGCAAAATCACAATTGCTTCCTGCAAAAGAGGCTGCTTCCATTGTAGCGGAAACCAATGATTATATTGCAGGCGTTGTAAAAAAACATCCTGATCGCTATGGAGCTTTTGCACTCCTTCCGTGGTCTGCGCCGAAGGAAGCCGTAAAAGAAGCTGAACGTATCAAACAAATGAATTTTCAAGGTATTCTGCTTGCGGGAAGAGCCTCCGCTGAAAATCTTTTCCTTGATGACAAATGCTTTCTGCCAATTTTGGAAACCTGCGAGGCATTAGAACTTCCTATCTATGTGCATCCGGGTGCACCGCTGAAATCAGTACAAGAACCTTATTATGGCGGTCTCGGTGATGAAGTCAGTGCCAGATTATCGCTACACGGATGGGGATGGCATAACGAAGCCGGTATTCAGGTATTACGTACTATTCTTGCCGGACGTTTTGACCAATTTCCAAAACTTCAGCTGATAGCCGGTCACTGGGGTGAAATGCTTCCATTTTTCCTCTCACGACTGGATCAGTCTATGCCACAGATTGTCACAAAACTCGAACGAACAGTGACCGAAACCTTCAAACAGAATGTGTATGTAACACCTAGCGGTATTTTTGATTATCCACAGTTAAAATTCTGTGTAGAGGTGCTTGGTGCTGACCGTATCATTCATTCTGTAGATTGTCCGTTTATCAGTAATGAGGGAGCAAAACCATTTATTGAAAACGCACCGGTCAGCCAGGCAGAAAAGGAATTAATCGCATACAAAAATGCAGAAAAACTCTTCCGTTTCTCCCAGTTCACCTGATTTATTTGAAGCAAACTTCAAAAAGGCTGAAAAAGAATTTTCTTTCATTTTTCGCAAAGCATATTGACTTTACAGAAATTATAATTATAAAAAATCTTAGGAGGTATGGCAATGTTTAAGTGTATCCGTATGTTTCATATGAATAATAATCAGTCCGGGAATGCGATGCAACGGGCTTACATTGTCATACACTTTTTAGAATAATCTGATAAAGATTTTCATAAAAATGGATGCAGTGCAGCGAGGAACATTACCCGGAGCTTGCCAATATTTCCGATCGGGAGATTGGCTATGTGCTGTCCAAAGACTACTGGGGAAAGGGACTGATGCCGGAGGCAGTAAAAGCTGTAATCAAGTATCTGTTTGAAATAGAAAAACTGGATTTCATTCTGGTAGGTCATTTTGAATGGAACAGGCAATCTGCCCGTGTAATCGAAAAATACCTGATTCCAGGTGCAAAAATTCTGGATATTGGTGCAGGTGCCGGAGAATACAGTCTCTATT
>CAYMTX010000119.1:0-6831 GCA_964393475.1 uncultured Roseburia sp.
GACTACAGACAATGATAATTTAGATGAATCCGAAGAAGTATACGAATATCTGCTCTGTGCAATCTGTCCGGTAAATCTCACCAAACCGGGTCTCGGCTATCTGGCAGACGACAACCGAATTGGTCCTCGTATCCGTGACTGGGTGGTAGGCGCACCGGATACAGGTTTTGTTTTCCCTGCTTTTACCGACCGAAGCAGCGACATTCATTCCGTAATGTTCTACACCCGTGATACCAAAACGCCACATGCCGAATTCATGGAAAGCGGTTTGGGGTGCAATACCCGTCTCACTGCTACCGAGAAAAAATTAACCTTCCAAGACATTGTCCGTGACGTAATCGGCGAAGAAGATGACGAAAGCAAAGCTTTGTATATGGACATCCACGAAAATATCTACGACAGAATTGATATTCCGGTCGAAGAAGATGTTGAGCCTATTCCGGTAATCATGACACCTTCTACAATCGAAGAAGTTCTTACGGAAATCGGTCTTGATGAAGAACGTACTGCTGCCATCAAGAATCATTATGAAAAAGCCTTCTCAGCAGAAGACCTTCCAACCGCAGACTATTTAGCTGACCCTAAAGTTGTAGAGGCAAATGCCCGTAGAAAAGACCGTTTAGAATTAGTCGGTCAGGTTGAAAACTTAAAACAGCAATTAGAAGCTACACGCTCGCTTCCTGTTACAGAAAGCGAGGATGACGATGATGTGCCGGTTGTTAAAACATATGATGTCATTCTCAGAGTAAAACCGGAAAAAGCCACACAGATCCATTCCCAGATTATCAATGGTCAAAAATGCCTTGTTATTCCAATGGATGAGGACGAGCATGCTGCCATTAACGGTGTGAATACTACCATTTAATCATAAATGCAATACAAAAATAAGGATGTAAAAACAGACAAATGCAATTTATCTGTTCTTACATCCTTTATAATCCTACCGGGTCTTATTTTGCCTCACAAAGAGAAATATCATCAAATAAAACTCTATGCTGTGTATCAATCACTTCATTAACCATTCCGAGACAAATACTAAGGAATGCATTCTCATCTGTCTCCTCCTGCATCGTAAATGTTGTTGTAAATGTCTGATAGTCCGCTGTCAAATCAAAATATCCATCTCCTGAATATGCTGCCCAACCACGGTTTTCCTGTCCCTGTAAAAGTACACGCACTGTACGATTCAGACTGGATTTGGCTCTAAATGTCAATGTATAAGCTTTTCCTTTTTCCAGAGTAATATTATTCTGTTTAATTTGAACTTTCCAATCCTGATCGGAAGTATTTCTCACAGTAACATCCAGTGCATTATCTTCTGTCAGACTATCGACTACATACGTTGCATCAGCAGTAGTATCTGCATACCATTCATATCCTGCAAAACCCGCATTAAATGAACCATTGATAATCATTGCAGATTCTACCAGACGAATCTCATCCAAATATACCGTGCCCGGTACACTAAGCTCGATTCTAAAGTCACTGTTGGTAATCTTACCAAAATCTGCTACCTCTAATGTGTAGGTATTTTTGCCCTTTGTAATCGTCTGTATGAAGTCTTTTCCACACAATGTAATCTTGATATCCTGCTCTACATCTGTTTCTGCCTCAAAGCTTAAAATATAGTCACTACCCGGTGCAACTGCAAGACTACTCTGCCCAACAGTCACTACGCTATTGTCTGCACTCTCCGGAATAACTACCTTTAATCTTCTGCCGTCTGCGAATTCGGTAACAGAAATGTCTGCATTTGCAGTGTTGTCAATTTCCCAGAAACCAAGATGCGCATCTCCTTCACGGAATTTTCCATTATAAATAAAGTTTCCGTCTGCAAGGATAGACTTTGCATCAACTTCGTCTTCTGTTCCCTCCGAAAGCATTCTTACAGCAACATTACTCAAATAGATAGTTCCTGTAGAACCAGCTGCTCCCATATTAAATTCCAGTCGTCCGTTTCCATCCGATGCATCGTTCATTCTAAACTCGTAACAATATGATTGTTTCTCTGTTCCCAAAGCTACCGTTTCTGATGGGAAATATTCAACCCAATTTCTATCTGGTCCTTTCACCGCCAAATGAAAGGTTCTTGCTTCTGACGCATAAGCATCAAATGTAATCTCGTAAGACGCACCCTTTTGTAACGGAATCTGAGGCTGCACTAACTGTACACTATAATCAACTGTTCCTTCCTGCTCACTTTCAATCGTTAATACGTTATCTGCAATTGTTGCAGTTCCTTTACCTTCTTGTGTAAGTAAGAACTTCCAGTTTTTACTATCGCTAAGACTTTCTGCTTCAGTAAAATCGCCATTATTTACATAATTTCCGTCCTGATTTGGCTCTCTTAACACGACCTCTTCTACCGGACGAGTTACATCTTCATCATAACTGTCCTTCTGATAAACACGAACATATTCTACAATATATGGATTATCCTCAAAGTTGGTAGTTTCATCCGGATAACCTACCCAGCTTCCACCAACTGCAAGATTTAAAATCACATAAAATGGCTGATCAAATGGTGCCGGATATGTCAGTGTTCCCTGTCCGACAGTGGTTGAATACCAGTCGTTTTCTTCGTGATAGCAAACACCATCTACATACCATTTGATACTTCCCGGTTCCCACTCACAGGAGAACGTATGGAAATTAGATGAAAAATTATCAATCGTATTGAATGTATATGTTCCCTGACCCTGAGCATGTGGATTTCCATAATGTATCGTTCCATGGAGTGTATTCGTTTTATCTCCCATTACTTCCATTATATCAATTTCACCACAGCGTGGCCACTGTCCATAAATATTTTCGTCTGTTGCCATCAGCCAGAATGCAGGCAAATATCCTTTGCCACGAGGTACCTTTGCTGACACCTCGAACACTCCATATGTAAAATCGTGCTTATTCTGTGTAGTTATACGACCAGAAGTATAACTATACTCTCCGTTTGCCTCTTCCTTCTGAATCGGATAAATGTAAAGCTTTCCATCTTTTACCTGAATATTTTCTGTAGAATCCACATACTCCTGTAGTTCCTCGTTTACCCATCCCGGTTCATGTGTTTCTACATTCCAGTCCTCTCTGTTCAATGAATCACCATCAAAATTATCTTCCCATTTCAATGTATATCCTTCTAAAGTCCAATCTTTCATATTACTCCCTGTTTCCACTTTTTCAGTCGTTTCCTGCTTTTCACTCCCTTGTTCCACAGGTTGTGTTCCTCCTGAACATCCCGTTAAAAAACAGGCTGCACCTAATAGTGAAATCGTAATTGCTATATTTTTTTTCATTATAGCACCTCCTCATATAATCATGCTGATAATGTACTATGATTCTAATATTCAATATATCAAATTCCTGTTTCAAATATCAATTCGTTGATTATGCCTACTGCTTTAGAACACAATTTCCTATTATATAAAAAAGATGACGAAATACTTCGCCATCTTCTTTAATACTTTTATCCTTTTACGCTTCCCATCGCTACACCCTGTACAATATGCTTTGACAAAATCAAATACACTAAAATAACTGGGAAAATAGAAAACGCAATCATTACATATACCTGACCCATATCAAACTTCAGGAAATCTGCACCTCTTAGCTGAGCAATCAAGATAGGTAATGTTTTCTTCTCATTATCATGTAAAATCAATGCCGGTGTAAAGTAGTTATTCCAGCTTCCTACGAATGAGAAAATTGCCTGAACAGCTATCGCCGGTTTCATCAATGGAAGAACAATTGTATTGAATGTTTTAAATTCTCCGGAACCATCAATTCTTGCTGCTTCAATCAGTGAAATTGGTAATGCACTATCCATGTACTGCTTCATATAAAAGAATGTTACCGGAGAAGCGATTGATGGAATAATTAATGGGATAAATGAGTTATCCAAATGCATTTTTCCAATCAACTGAATGAAACCTAACGCATTTACCTGTGTAGGAATCATCATAATCATTAATATAAAAGTAAACACGAATTTTTTAGCTTTAAAATTATATGCATGAATCGCATAAGCGGTCATTGCAGAGAAGTATGTAGTCAATGCTGCCGAACCAATCGCTACAATTAATGAGTTAATCATACCGGACCAGATTGGCTGTGTACCATGTAAAAGATTTGTCCAGTTTTCTAATAAGTGTGTACTTGGAATTGCAGTAAATCCCATCGTTAATTCTGAATGTGATCTTGTTGCATTAATAAACAAAACATAAAACCAGAACAAACAAAAGAAGGAAATGACTGCTAATGTCGCATAAGCAATTATTCTTCGAGTTTTTACTCCAAGTCCTTTATTTTTTTTACTCGTATTATTAGACATTTCGTTTCCTCCTTACTCTTCTTTTTTTACAGTCATTCTATATACAATTAAACTTAAAATACTTGTTACTACAAATAAAACAACTGACAATGCTCCGCCCAAACCATAGTTCTTACTATACAAATGCTTATTCAAGTACATAATCAATGTCATAGAAGAACGAACCGGATTACCGGAACCATTTGTAAGAATCTGAGGTACGTCAAACATCTGAATACCACCGATTAACGATGTAATTAATGTATATACCAAAATAGGTCTTAATAATGGTAATGTGATTTTAAAGAACACCTGTGTCGATGTAGCACCATCTACCTGTGCCGCTTCAAATAACGATGTGTCAATTCCCATCATACCTGCCATAAGAAGTAATGTTGTATTACCAAACCACATAAGCAGATTCATGACCGCAATCAAACCTCTGGTACTCCACACATTTGACATAAACTTGTATGGTTCTGCCAAGATACCAAGCTGAATCAGCAAGCTGTTTACAGGACCACTGTCTGAGAACAATGTAAAAAATAACATTGAAAATGCTGATGCCATAATTAAGTTTGGAAGATAAATAACTGTCTTAAAGAATCTCTGACCTTTTAATCTTAAACTCGGATCCGAAAACCATGCAGCCAATAAAAGAGAAATCAAAATCTGCGGAATAAATCCAATAAGCCAAATAATTAACGTATTTAAAGCATATGTCCACAACTCTTCGTTTCCTAAAATGGCTTTATAATTTTCCAGGCCAACAAAATTCGGTCCTATCTGAATTAATCCCGAACGATAATTTTCGAAAAAGCTATTATAAATCGTTGTCAAAAGTGGCACTAACTGAAATACCACATAAATCACAACAAATGGAATTAAGAAAATATATCCCCATCTGTTATATCTGACAACTTTGCCTTTCTGTTTCTTTTTCATCCTAAATGCCTCCTGTATTCACTGCATTAATCTAATGCATAATTCGCATATACAACTAAAAATATCCGTACCCACCCAAACTTCCTGTGGGTACGGATATTCGAGATTTCCATTATGCTTAACTAAATATTATCTGGAAAGTTCAGGATATCTTTCAATTGCAGCTGTATAGAATAAATCTAAAGCTTCATCAAGTGTTGCATTGCCTTCAAAGTAGTTTGTAATTGCTGTCTGGAAGTCTGCATTACATCCTGAATCATAGTTTGATAAGTTACTCAAATCAATTGAAGTAACACCGTTACTATACATAGCAAGTGGATTCTGTCCACCAAGAACTGCACTCTTGTAGTTTGTATCAGCTGCCATATCATTCATAACAGTTTTGTTATTTACAAAGTCATCGTCTTTAACAACGATATCCTTCATAATCTCTGGATTTGTTGTTAACTGAAGAATAATGTCTTTTACAAGAGATGCATTATCTGTACCTGTTGCTGCACAAATCCATGTACCACCCCAGAAGAAGCCCTGTGGACCTTCTGTTGCACCCCAGCCTCCAAGGTTTGCAATACTGCCTTCAACATCAGCAGCCATACAGAAGTTAATTAACCAAGCTGGTCCAAAATAACAGAATACTTTTCCATCCGGATAGAAACCTTTGTTCCAGTCATCACTCCACATTCCATGTACAGCTGTCTGTCCGGCATCATACATTTTCTTTGAATCTTCTACCCATTTCATAATGTTAGCATCGATATTAATTTTTCCATTTTCTACCCACTTACTTGTTACGTTGTTAGAATATACACGATATGAATCCATTACAGATGAAGTCATAGTATATCCATGTTCTTTCATTGTAGCAGCTGTTTCAACGAATTTCTCCCAATCAGCAACATAGGTCTGAACAGTTGCAGGATCGTCTGTTCCAAAAACTTCTTTTGCAGCTTCACGGTTGTAGAAAAGAACACCAGGAGCTCCCTGCCATGAAACACCTTTTAATACACCGTTAGAATCTGTTACAACGTCTTTTGTATACTGATACTGTTCAGCTAAATCAGCATCTGTGATACCCAAGTCAGAAATTGACATCGTGTATGGTGTATCAACATATTTTAATGCATAGTCTGCTTCTACTAAGAAAATATCAATCTTATTATCAACTGCAGCATTTTCCTGCTCTAATAACTTTGCATCCAAATTGTTCTGATATGCGTTGTCATCACTCGGTGTAATACTCCATACTACCTCAACATCACCGATTTTACCATGTGTTCCATCCACTTCTTCGTATCCTGGATAATGGTCTGTAACACGGCTCTTGAATTCTTCGTTCCAGCAATAAATATTTAATACTTTTCCTTCTTCTGCTGTTGCACCGGCATTTCCGCCTGCTTCTGTCGACGGTACATTATTTGTGCCATTTGAAGCATTATTTCCTCCACATCCTGCCATGACTGAAGCTAACATTGTTGTAGCAAGAATAAGAGATACTATTTTTCTTTTCATACATATACCCTCCCTAAATGTATTTGATATTTGATATAAACATCATAATAATATTGCCTCTCCATATATAT
>CAYMTX010000120.1:0-6768 GCA_964393475.1 uncultured Roseburia sp.
GGCAGGGTGCCACAGAAGTATCTGTGAATTCCCGACCGACGGTGAACTGAATCAGCAATTTTTAAATTGCATCAGTAAGTCCGTGAACTGCGAAAGCAGCCGATCCGGTGAGAATCCGGAACCGACAGTATAGTCTGGATGAGAGAAGATGACATGTTTTTCGTATGCGGCAGGCAGACGGAATGAGTGGCATAAATTTAACCCCGGATATTACTATCCGGGGTTTTTGTATCATATAACCTTGAATTCCTTTAAAGAAAAGGAGATAAGAGTATGAACAATCAGTCAACAAGAAGCGGTGTAAGGTATATAACAGTAACGGCAATGCTGTCGGCAGTGGCATACGTGCTGATGTTTATTGACTTCCCGATTCCTTTTTTGCTTCCGTCCTTTATTCAGATGGATGTTTCTGAATTACCGGCGTTAATCGGAGCATTTTCTATGGGTCCGGTTTGTGGTGTGCTGGTCTGTCTGGTGAAGAATTTATTGCATTTATTTATTACTTCGACAGGAGGTGTTGGCGAATTATCAAACTTTATTTTAGGAGTCATGTTTGTATTGCCAGCAGGAATTATTTATGACAGAAAGAAAACGAAAAAAAATGCGAGAAACGGTGCATTAGTCGGTGCAGTGCTGATGGGAATTATTAGTATACCGGTTAATTATTTTTTGACGTACCCGATTTATTACAATTTCATGCCGGAGACAGTTATTTTAGAAGCATATCGTGCTATTATTCCGGCAATGAAGAACATTTTACAGTGCCTGATTTGCTTTAATATGCCATTTACAATTTTAAAGGGGCTGTGTTCGGTAGGATTGACAATGCTCGTTTACAAGCATATTTCACCTGTTTTAAAAGGTGACAGATAAAGTTGAGAGACGCATAATAGATGCGTCTTTTCTTTTTGCAAAAAAAATGATATACTTTTATAATACAAAAAAGTGGAGGATTATGTGATGCCGTTGGAATTTGATATAAAATTAGAAGCGAAGGATATGTTCCGTTTTAATATGTACCAAACGTACACTTCGTTTAGTGGTTGGTCATCCGTTCTTTTTGCGTTTGCAATGTTTGGACTGTCGGCATATACGTTTTATACTTATGGAGAGGGTGCTGTTGCAAAAGTATGGCTATATATAGCGGTAGGAATATTTTTGTTGGTATATATACCACTTACTTTGTGGATGCGCGCAGATAGAAGTATAAAGACATCACCAGTACTGGGTAACGTTTTACACTATCATGTAGATGAGGATGGCTTTACCGTAACACAGGGAGAAGCAAGCGGTGTATTGGCATGGAAGCAGATTTATAAAATGGTTGCGACAAAGAGATTGGTATTAGTATATAGTAATAGAGTGAATGCGTATGTTATTCCAAGAGCACAATTGGGAGCACATTATGTACCGTTAGCAAAATTAGCGACGGAAAAACTTCCTAAGTTTCGTGTAAACATGAAAGTGACTATTAAGGACGTGTAGAGAAAGGCAAAACGTATTTATGAATGAAATGATTTATGAGACATTTTCTCCGGAAGAAACGAGAGAATTAGGCAGGAAAATAGGGGCAGAAGCGACACCGGGCTCTGTATATACCTTGATGGGCGATTTGGGAGTCGGGAAAACCGTTTTTACGCAGGGAATTGCAGAGGGATTGGAGATTGAAGAAGCAATCTGCAGTCCGACCTTCACGATAGTTCAGGTATATGAAGAAGGGCGTATGCCGTTTTATCACTTTGATGTTTATCGTATTGGGGACATTGAAGAAATGGATGAAATAGGATACGAAGATTATTTTTATGGAGAAGGTGTCTGTATGATTGAGTGGGCAAATCTTATTGAAGAGATATTGCCGGAGCATAGATGGGACATTTCCATTGAGAAAGATTTAGAAAAAGGGTTCGATTATCGTAAAATAATAATAAAAGAAGTATAAGGTAAAGAAAGATGAAAATATTAGGATTAGATAGTTCTGGATTAGTTGCCGGTGTTGCAATTGTGGAAGATACAGAATTGCGTGGCGAATACACTATTAATTATAAAAAAACACATTCGCAGACATTGCTTCCGATGTTAGACGAAGTGGCAAAAATGATTGAGCTGGATTTAGACACAATAGATGCTATTGCTGTTTCAGGCGGACCGGGTTCTTTTACGGGACTACGTATTGGTTCCGCGACTGCAAAAGGATTGGGGTTAGCATTACAGAAACCATTGATTCATGTGCCGACGGTAGATGCATTGGCATATAATCTTGTAGGACATAGGGATATGGTCTGCCCATTAATGGATGCCAGAAGAAATCAGGCGTATACCGGCTTGTATCTTTTTAATGGCAATGAAATGCAAGTTATTTGTGAACAGTGTGCAGTTGGAATAGAAGAGATGATTGAAAAAGTGAATGAGCAGAACCGGCCGGTAGTATTTTTGGGTGATGGAGTTCCGGTGTTTGCTTCTTTTATAGAAGAACATTGTAAAGTGCCATATACTTTTGCACCGGCGCACATGAATAAACAGCGTGCAGGTGCGGTGGCTGTTTTGGGAATGAAGCTGTTTCAATCAGGAGATTTTGAAGCGGCAGCAGAGCATAAGCCGGATTATTTGCGATTATCTCAGGCGGAACGCGAATTGCAAGAACGACAAGGTGAATAGTGCATGGTAGTCAGAGCAATGACAGTGAAAGACTGCGTCTACGTAGCGGAATTAGAGAAGCAAATATTTTCCCAGCCATGGAGTGAACAAGGCTTTCGTGACGCACTGAATATGGAACAGAATATTTTTTTAGTGGCAGAGGAAGACGGAATTGTCTGTGGTTACATTGGTATGTATCAATCCTTAGATGAAGGAGAGATTACGAACGTAGCGGTTGCTTCGGAGAAAAGAAATGCCGGTGTAGGTTTTTTACTTATACAGGAGGCACTGGAGCAGGCGGGACGACAGGGAATTGTGCAAATCGTATTAGAGGTGCGCGTATCGAACACATCTGCCATACATTTGTATGAAAAGTGTGGATTTATAAACTGTGGCATCCGAAAAGGATTTTATGATTTTCCGAAGGAAGATGCGTATATTATGATTTATAACCGATAATTTACACTATATATAGAAGAAAGCATGCGGTATAATGCATATATATCTGTTAGAAAGGATAACACGGAAGATGCAGGGGAAGATGATTTATTGTAACAAATGTGGAAGACCAATCTGTATGGAAGAAAGTGTAGAAAAATCGGATTATTTAAAAATTGAGAAGAACTGGGGCTATTTTTCCAACAAGGATGGTATGAACCAGAAAATAAATATCTGTGAAGAATGCTATGATGAAATGGTAGAAAGATTTCAAATTCCACCGTTGGAGGAAGAGAACACAGAACTGTTGTAAAAGGAGATTTTATGTTAGATGTATGTCTGTTAGGAACGGGCGGAATGATGCCGCTCCCAAGACGCTGGCTGACAGCCGCTTTGATGAGATATAATGGAAGCAGTCTGCTGATTGATTGTGGAGAAGGAACTCAGATTGCCATGAAAGAAAAAGGACTGAGTTTTAAACCGGTCGATGTGATTTGCTTTACACATTACCATGCAGATCATATTAGCGGTTTGCCGGGATTGCTTTTGACAATGGGAAATGCAGAACGAACAGAGCCATTGACCATGATTGGACCAAAAGGGTTGGAACGGGTGGTAAATGCATTACGCACGATTGCACCGGAACTCCCGTTTGAAATGAAATTTATAGAGATTACAGAGCCTGAGGCTGATATTGAATTAAACGGATATCATATCCATGCATTCAAAGTGAATCACAACATTACGTGCTATGGTTATAGCGTAGAGATTAAGCGTGCAGGGCGCTTTGATGTAGAACGTGCGAAGTCACAAAATATACCGCAGCGTATGTGGAGCCGTTTGCAAAAAGGTGAGACAATAACCGCTGAAGATGGTACGTGTTATACGCCGGATATGGTACTGGGTGCGTCCAGAAAAGGTATTAAAGTGACTTATTGTACCGATACCAGACCGACAGAATCAATTGTAAATGCAGCAAAAGGTTCGGATTTATTTATCTGTGAAGGAATGTATGCTGAAAAAGACAAACTTGCAAAGGCAAAGCAGTATAAACATATGACCTTTTATGAAGCGGCGGACATGGCGAAACGTGCCGGAGTACAAGAAATGTGGCTGACACATTTTTCGCCATCACTCGTGCATCCGGAAGAGTATATGCCGGAAGTACGCAGCATTTTTTCACAGGCATATTTAGGCAAAGATGGTAAGTCGATAGAATTAATGTTCGATGAGAACGAATAGGAATTGATTGTAATAGAAAAGGAGGCTGCAGATGAAAAAAACGCGTGTAATGATTATCGTAGCAGTTTGTGTAGTATTGCTGGTAGGTAGCTATCTTTTTTTGATAAACAAGAAGAGTAATGTGTCGCCCGAGGATGTTGAACTGACAAAGGTACAGAAGTTAATTACAAAAGACTTGGCAAAGAGTTATCCGGCAACACCAAGAGAAGTGATAAAAATCTATAATGAAATTATCACTTGCTTTTATAACGAAGCGTATACAGAAGATGAGCTGGAGTCATTGGTGGATATGACGTTATTACTGATGGATGAGGAGCTTGCAGCGAATAATCCGAAGAAGGATTATTTGAAAGAGGTAAAAGATGAGATTGCTGAATTTGCAACTGCAGAGCGTACTATCGTGTCATACACATTGCCAAGCAGTAATGAAGTGGAGTTCCGTACCGTAGATGGACGTGAGTGTGCATATGTAGAAACGTCTTATTTTATAAAAGAAAAAAGTTCTTATAGTAAAACATTTCAGACGTATGTAGTTAGAAAAGACGATAATGGCGATTGGAAGATTTTAGTATTTTATAAGACTGAGGGAGATACATCCAATGGAGAGTAAAGAAATAAAAGTATTAGCAATAGAAAGCTCCTGCGATGAGACTGCAGCAGCGGTGGTGGTAAATGGAAGGGATGTACGTAGTAATGTGATTTCTTCCCAGATTGACCTTCATACATTATACGGGGGAGTAGTGCCTGAAATTGCCTCCCGTAAGCATATTGAAAAAATCAATCAGGTAATAGAACAGGCTTTGCAGGATGCAAATAGTACTTTGGACGATATGGATGCGATAGCAGTGACGTATGGTCCCGGATTAGTTGGTGCACTCCTGGTTGGTGTTGCAGAAGCAAAGGCGATTGCTTATGCAAAAAAGAAACCATTAGTCGGAGTGCATCATATCGAAGGACATATATGTGCAAATTACATTGAGAATAAAGAACTGGAGCCGCCTTTCTTGTGTTTGGTTGTTTCAGGGGGACATACACATTTGGTACGAGTATGTGATTATGGTAAATATGAGATATTAGGAAAGACCAGAGACGATGCGGCGGGTGAAGCATTTGATAAAGTGGCAAGAGCTATTGGCTTGGGTTATCCGGGAGGACCGAAGATTGAGAGAGTAGCGCATGAAGGAAATCCACATGCGGTGGAATTTCCGCGCGCTAAAATTGATGACGGTCCATATGACTTTAGTTTTAGCGGACTTAAATCAGCAGTATTGAATTATATCAATGGTTGTAATATGAAGGGGATTGAAATTGTACAGGCAGATGTGGCAGCATCCTTTCAGAAGGCGGTGATTGATGTACTGGTTGCAAATGCAATGCGTGCCATTGATGAATTTGGAATGGATAAGTTTGCTATTGCCGGTGGCGTAGCATCTAATAAGACTTTGCGTGAAGCAATGCAGGAAGCATGTAAGAAAAAAGGTGTGGAATTTTATTACCCATCACCAATTTATTGTACGGATAATGCGGCGATGATAGGTGTTGCAGGTTACTATGATTATTTAGCAGGCAAGAGAGATGGCTTAGATTTAAATGCAGTACCGAATCTAAGGCTTGGAGAGCGATAGCGTGAAAATGTGAGGGATAAGATTATTACATGAATACAGTGGCGATTGTTTTGGCGGCGGGATCCGGAAAACGTATGAATTCGAAAGTACATAAGCAGTATCTGTTATTAAAAGGGAAACCGATACTTTATTACACGTTGAAGGCTTTTGAAGATAGTCAGATAGATGAAATCATTCTCGTAGTGGGAGCCGGTGAAATTGATTATTGTAAAAAAGAAATTGTAGAGCAATATGGTTTTCAAAAAGTACAGGCAATTGTAGAGGGTGGTAAAGAACGGTATCATTCTGTCTACGAAGGATTAAAAGCATCAGGTGAAGCAGATTATGTTTTGATTCATGATGGTGCAAGGCCTTTTGTGACACAATCTATTATAGAGAAAGTTATGGAAGCGGTGTGTGAGTACAAAGCGTGTGTAGTTGGCATGCCGGTAAAAGATACGGTTAAGATCGTAGATGAGGCTACTTTTGCCAAAGAAACTCCGAATCGTAGTGATGTTTGGATAGTGCAGACACCGCAGGCGTTTGCTTATCCTCTTATATATGATGCGTATACTAAGATGCTTGAGGAAGAGGATGGTACGATTACCGATGATGCAATGGTAGTAGAACGTATGACGGATTACAAAGTCAAGCTGATTGAGGGGAGTTATCGGAACATCAAAATTACTACGCCGGAGGATTTAGATGTAGCTGAAATTTTTTTGAAAAAAAGTAAAAAAACTGTTGACATCAAATGATATTGATGATATTATATGTCTTGCGCTGATGAAATGCGCACACGGAGAGGTATCGAAGTGGTCATAACGAGGCGGTCTTGAAAACCGTTTGT
>CAYMTX010000121.1:0-6765 GCA_964393475.1 uncultured Roseburia sp.
AAAATAACCGGTTTTTTTGAGTTTTGACGCGCAGATTTAATCATGACTTTGTCAGCGCAGTCTGTTAGAAACACTGCAAGGCGATAACCGGCAGGTTCATGATATACAGACAGAAAGCGAAATTTGTTCAACACATTAGCGGACACAAAATAATATTCCGTCAGACGATAAAAGTATTTCTAAGCTTTTCTCTAAAATAACATAATATCTGCGGCAAGAAACTGCCTAAGATATCATTGCCAGTACATAGTAAAGTAAATCAACGGTTTTTATGAAACTGCTTTGGGTTTCTGACCGGCTGATTGTGCGTGGTGGAGTATAACAAAATAATAAAGCAATTATGAAATCTTCCGAAAAGAAGTCTAAAAGCAATTGACAGATGAAATTCAGACGGCTAAAGTTAATTTATGAATGACAGAATGTTTTAATGGGGGACAAAAGATGTACATAAACGGTATTATAGAACAGCATAGAGAGCAGTTTGTGCGGCAGAATTTTTTATCGGATGAATTTCTGGATTTTATCAAACGTAACACGATTCCGTTTGAGACTTTGATGTCATATTACCGTTGCGCAATCATGGAAGTAGAGACAAAGTTTAAGGTTTTAAATGAACAGTACGCATTGCGTTATGACAGAAATCCAATCGAAAGCATCAAATCCCGTGTGAAATCTTTGGACAGTCTTTTGAAAAAGATTCGCAAGAAAAATATTCCTCTGACATTAGAGGCGATTGAAGAAAATATTTGGGATGTGGCCGGAATTCGTGTGATTTGTTCTTTTATGGACGATATTTATCTGCTGGCTGAATGTCTGTTACAACAGGATGATATTAAGCTAATCGAGGTTAAAGATTATATTAAAAATCCAAAGCCAAATGGCTATCGAAGCCTGCATTTAATTGTAGAAATTCCGATTTTTTTGCAGGATGAAAAGCGTAATGTAAAAGTTGAGGTACAGCTTCGGACGATTGCCATGGATTCATGGGCAAGTTTGGAACATAAGATGAAGTATAAGAAAAATCTGCCGGAAGACCAGATTGAGGAGATTTCTAAGGAACTAAAGTACTGTGCGGATATGAGCGCAGAACTGGATGCAAGGATGCAGGAGACCAGAGAACGTATCTATAAAGACGGTAATCCGAAAAAGTACGAGGAGATGCCACAGATACCGGGGAACTTAGAATTAAAGTCGATGGCATACAGACCATTGACGAGATTATTAGGTGATATGACAGCAGATTCAGGAGAATAAAATGGCATTTATTGAATTTAACAATATTTCAAAGATATATCAGACCGGTGAAACAAGTATTAAAGCGTTAGATGAAGCCAGTTTTTGTGTCGAACAGGGAGAGCTGGCAGTCATTTTGGGTACTTCAGGTGCCGGTAAAACGACAGCATTAAACATTCTGGGAGGTATGGATGTCCCAACCAGCGGTCAGATTATTGTAGACGGTAATAATATCACTGATTACAATCAGAGACAGCTTGTGGGTTACCGCCGAACAGATATCGGTTTCGTATTTCAGTTTTATAATTTAGTACCGAATCTGACAGCACTGGAAAATGTAGAGCTTGCTGTGCAGGTGTGCAAAAATGCACTGGATGCATCTGAGACACTGGATAAGGTAGGGCTTGCAGAGCGTAAAAATAATTTCCCGGCGCAGCTTTCCGGTGGTGAGCAGCAACGTGTTTCGATTGCCAGAGCGTTAGCCAAGAATCCAAAACTTTTGTTGTGCGATGAGCCGACAGGAGCACTTGATTACAATACCGGAAAGCAGATTTTGCAATTATTACAGGATACTTGTCGAAAGGAAAATATTACAGTCCTTTTGATTACACATAACTCAGCAATTGCACCGATGGCAGACAGACTGATTCGTTTTAAAAGCGGTAAGGTTGTAGAGATGACAAAGAACGAGAATCCAATGTCCATTGCGGATATTGAATGGTAATGAGGAGCGGAATGAGAGCATATAGAAAAGACATTATCCGCTCGATTGTAAAAGGCCGGAAACGCTTTTTTGCATTAATGCTGATTACGGCACTGGGTGTCTGCATGTTTGGCGGTATTAAGGCGGGCTGTGATGATTTACGATATTCGGCGGATGTATTTTTTGATGAACAGAACTTATATGATATTTCCATTGTATCTACGATGGGACTTACTGAGGCAGATGTAGAAGCAGTTGCTGCGATTGAGGGCATAGAGGAAGTTGAAGGTACTTACACAGAAGATGTATATACAAATCTCGCGGATGGCTCACGTAAGCAGGCAACGATGAAAATGCTGAGCGAAAAGGGAATCAATGTTCCTTATCTGCTGGAAGGTGAACTGCCGGATACAGCAGATGAAATTTTGGTTACGAGTAAGTATATCAACGAATCCGGCAAAAAAGTGGGAGATGTCATTTATATAGAAGAAAAGTCGGATACCGTTGATGAGGTGGACGATGAAGATACAGAGGACGATGAGGAAGAGAATACTACGAATTTTGTATCGGAGAGATACCGTATTTCCGGCGTAGCAATTGATGTGATGGATATTAACAGTGCTGAGGGTGCAGTTGCGTTCCGTAACACGGCTACAACGGATTATATTTTCTACGTACATAAGGATGCGGTAGTTTCTGACATATATACGGCGATGTATCTGACACTGGAAGGTACAGATGAACTGGCATGTTATACAGATGCTTATGAGCAGAAGGTAGATGAAATTGTTACTCTGTTAGAAGATGAGATAAAAGAGGACAGAGAGCAGGCACGTTATACAGAAGTAACGGACGAAGCGATGCAGAAGCTTTCTGAAAAGGAAAATGAAATGTGGGATGCCTTTGATAAGGCAGAACAGGGACTTGCAGATGCAAGGGCAGAGATTGCGGATGCCAGAAAAACGTTAGAAGAGAATGCCGAAAAATTAACGGAATCAGAACGAAATCTAACGCAGGCAGAACGTGAACTGCTCAAAAGCGAACGCGAGTTGGAGCGTGGGGAAAATCAGTTACTCTCTGCGGAACAACAGATGGCCAGTGCAGAATCACAGCTTCAGATGATGGAAATGCTGCTGGATGAAGCGGAGGAATTATTTGCCTCTCTGGAAGGAAGCATGCCGCCGGACAATGAATATGTGGAGATAATTCAGCAACAGCTGACAGATACAAGGACAGAACTTGCGGCAAGCAAAGCAGAGTTAGCGGCGGGCAAGGCAGAAATCTCCGATGCAAAAGCACAGATGCAGGAAGGCTGGAATAAGATCGAAAGCGGATGGAAGCAGTTGGAATCGGGAGAACAGCAGATATATGAAGGTAAGGATAAATTAGAAGAAGGACAAAAGGAGTTAGAAGAAGGCGAGAAAGAATTACAAGATGGTGAAGCAGAGTATGAATCGGAAAAAGAGGAAGCTTTGCAGAAGATAGAAGAAGCCAAAAAAGAGATTTCTGACTTGAAAATGACTGAGTGGTATATTACCACCCGTACTTCTTTAAGCGGGTACAGTAATATTAAGACGGATGCAGACTGTATCGAAGCAATCGGTCAGGCATTTCCGATTTTGTTTATGACGATTGCAATATTAATCAGTCTGACAACGATGAGCAGAATGATAGAAGAAGACCGTGGGCTTATCGGTACATACAAAGCACTTGGATTTACAGATGATGAGATTCGCCGTAAATATATGCTCTATGCACTGATTGCATGTATTTTTGGAGGTATTCTTGGTGATATGCTGGCATATATCGTATTGCCTGAGATTATGTTTATCGTGTTTGGCGTAATGTATCAGATTCCGGCATATAGTTATACATTTGATATTTTATATGGAATCGGCGGCATTATCTTATTTATTGTCGGAATTGTCGGGGCAGCGTATGTGTCATGCAATTCTGTTTTGAAAAGTACACCGGCAACACTTATGCGTGCAAAAGCACCGAGTCTTGGTTCGCGTGTACTTTTGGAACGTGTTACTCCGGTATGGAGCCGTTTGTCGTTCTTAAATAAAGTCACAGCACGTAATTTATTTCGTTATAAAAAGCGTCTGTTTATGACGCTATTTGGTATTGCAGGCTGTACGGCACTGCTTTTAGCCGGTTTTACCATTCGGGACACGGTTGTGGAATTATTACCGCTCCAGTATGAAGAGACATTCCGATATGATGTGCTGGTAGTGGCGGAGGATAATGAGAAGCTGCTCGATCGTCTTGAAGGACGCAGTGACATTCGTAAGTACATTAACACGATGGTGTCAAATGTCAAACTGATTGCCGAAAACGGAAGAGAAGAGACGGTTCAACTTGTAGTAATACCGGATGATGAAAATATTTCAAGATATATAAGACTTTATGATGATAAGGGTGAACGACAGAAGCTGACCGATGATGATGTGTTCGTGACTACGAACCTGAGCATGGTCATGGATTTTGCGGAAGAAGATTTTGTCATCGTACAGAATATGAATCTGGTGCAGGCAGATGTAGAAGTGACAAAGATTGTCATGAATTATCTCGGCAACAGTATTTATATGACGCAGGCAATGTATGAAGAGAGCTTTGGCGAGAAATTTGAACCAAATGCAGCATATATTCTGTTAAGTACGAAGGAAGAGAAGCATAGTGAGTTCGTAGAAGAACTGGAGGGAACAGACGGAATCCTTACCGTTATGGGTACACAGGATATGATAGCGGGCTTTGACAGTGCGTTTTACATTATTAATATGGTAGTGTATATCATAATTATTCTGGCAGGAGCGTTGGCATTTGTAGTATTGTTTACACTGGCAACGACCAATATTTCGGAGCGTGAGCGCGAACTGGCAACGATTAAGGTACTTGGTTTTTATGATGTAGAGGTACATTCTTATGTAAATAAGGAGACATTGATTCTGACCGTACTGGGTATTCTTATGGGAATGCCGCTTGGTAAGATAATGGGTATATGGCTGATGGGTGTCTTGGAAATGCCGTCCATTTATTTCTATCCGAGTCTTTACCCGCAGAGTTATGCATATGCAGCCATTATAGCGATTTGCTTTGCGCTTCTGGTCAACCTGATGACGAATAAATCGCTGAATAAGATTGACCCTGTGGAAGCGTTAAAGAGTGTAGAGTAGCGGAATGTTTACACAATATCCGTCTTTTTTAGAACCGGACTCCGCAGTGTATTTATGACTAACGGAATCACCATGATAATCCATGCAACCGGCTCACAGATAATGATGCTCCAGTAGCCAATATGCGGTGCAAAGAGGAATGCGATGACTACTTTGGTAAGCAGTTCCAATGCACTGGAGAATACAGGCGTTTTGCTGTCACCAAATCCCTGCATTGCATTACGGAACAGGCAGATAACACTCGGTATAAAGTAAAAAGCAGTATCGACACGCAGGTAAAGTGAGGCGGTTTCGATAATTTCGGGTTCAGTCGTAGCGGTAATCATTCGGATAATCTGTGGTGAAATGGTGTTTGCCAAAAGAATCACCAAAAGCGACCAGCCCCATGTGATAAGTGTTGTATCACGCAGAGCAGTTTTGATGCGGGAGTATTTTCCGGCACCTAAGTTCTGGCCGCAGAAAGTGGCGAGAGCTGTTCCAAGTGCGCCCCAAGGCATCATAAAAATAGAAGTAGCTTTGCGGGCGGCTGTATGTGCTACGATGATATTTGTTCCGAATGTGTTGATGCTGGTCTGTAAAGCAAATGTACCAAATTGTACAAAGGCAGACATAAATGCCATAGAAGAGCCTGTCGCAAACATACGGCGGCAGACTTCTGTGTTAAGCCGGAAATCCTCACGGCACAGGTGAAGATTTGGGTATTTTTTACGCATATAAAGAAAGCAAAGGATTGCAGAAACTGCCTGCGATATAACAGTAGCATAGGCAGCACCGGCTACACCGGTATGTAAATACAAAATAAAACCATAATCTAAGAAGATATTCAGTATTGCTGATAAAACCAAAAACAATAATGGCGTAAAGCTGTCTCCGATAGCACGCAGGATGGAGGCACATACATTATAAAGTGTAGCGATTACCAGACCGGCAAGAATGACACGGATATAGGCTGTGGCATTTGCTGACAGGTCAGGAGAAACATTTAGAAATTGTAGAAGCGGTGCAAGAAAACACAAGCTGAGAATACTAATAACAATTGCGGTACCGGTTCCGAAAAGGATGGTGCCTGCAATTGTTTTTTTCATATTATTTTCATCTTTTGCACCAAAATAGGTCGCAATAACAATTCCAAAGCCATTTAGGATACCGATTAATAAACTGGTCAGTAAATCACTTAAAGCAGAGGTTGCACCGACTGCGGCAAGCGCGGCTTCACCGAGTGTTTCGCCGACGATTCTGGTGTCTACAAGACTATAGAATAATTGGAATAACTGTCCGACAAAAAGCGGCAGTGCAAATTGTAAAATTCGTTTTATAGGTTTTCCTTCAGTTAAATTTTTCATAGGATGCTCCTTTTTTGAGTAATTTGTCGCGAAGAGGCAACAATAATCTCAAATGTACTATAGCAAGTTGCAGGGCAGAGGGCAAGATGAAAAATACGTTTTCTTCGTTATGACCGAATCGTAACAGGATATAAAAATTTTAGAACTAAGTTAGCACTCACCTCTTGACAGTGCTAATAATTGGTAGTATAACTCAAATTGTAAAGAGAAATATCGTAAAGGTAACAGAGGGAAAGAGAGGTACGCTATGAACATTCAGAAATTTACACAAAAATCCGTAGAAGCCATCAATGACTGTGAAAAGCTTGCC